>NZ_SMAB01000005.1 GCF_004342885.1 Tepidibacillus fermentans | reverse complement strand
TACTGCGTAAACTTAGGAACCGCCGTGTACCGAACGGTACGCACGGTGGTGTGGGAGGTCGGTTACTCAAATAATGAGTAACCTCCTACCCGATTCACAATATTGACAAAATTATTGTTGTAGTATAACATAGCTTTGGGACAGGTTAGTCTGTTAAATAACAATGATTACTCGTTCACAATGAGAGCAGTAAAATATTTATTTAGGAAAATATTCTGAATATTATGTATGAGAAATGTTTTTTTCTAATAATGGAAACAAAAAGAGATTGATTTGTAAATATAGCGTTGTTATACTATTTAAGGGTTTAATACTATGTGAGGGATAGCACAATGAACCAAGACTCAGGTCAAGATAATAAGAATCCATGGCGTGCTTTGGCAGTCGTAGGAGTTGTTGGTGCGAATCTCGCTATTTTTTTGCTTATGGGTATCTGGTCTGGGAAAAAATTGGACATCTACTTTCATAGTTCACCTATTTTTTTAATTATTGGCATGATAGTAGGTTTTGTACTCGGAATATGGTCTGTTATCGGCTTAATCAAACCGTTTTTAGGAGATTGATCAATGAAAGATCATTCAATGGATGACTTTAAACAAAGGATCCTCCGAATTATTCGTTATACCCTTTTCTTACTTAGTTTCTTTATCATTGGCATGCTTACACCATATTCCAAAATGTTCTCAGGCTTAGCCTTAGGAACTTTTGTAAGCCTATTAAATACGATTTATACCGCTTGGAAAGTGAATAAAATCGGAGAATTCGCTGTAAGTGCAAAAAACCATCTTAGAAGAAGGCCTCATTTTAGTGGCATGCTAACGAGGTTTGCGAATTCAATTCTTGCAGTCATGCTTGTATATCAATATCCCCAACACATTCATTTGATTTCCACGTTGTTCGGTTTGTTTGTCACGCAAATCGTCACGATCGTGGATGGAATAATAAATACGAAAAGAGAGAAAGAAAACAAACTATCTACTAGAAAGGGGTGAGAATTCGTGCATGAATCACCAATATGGGCACCTGAAGCGCTTCCTTGGCTCCGCTTTAATTTATCTACTTCTTTGATGACGATCGTTACCTTTATTATCGTTTTGGTGATAGCGATCGCAGGTACGAGGAAATTGACATCAGGAGTGCCAAAAGGATTTCAGAATGTCTTAGAGTGGGTTGTTGATTTCGTATATGGCATTATAGGCAGTACGATGGACCTGAAAAAAGGTGCGGGTTTCATCTATTTAGGACTTACATTGATTTTGTTTATTTTTATCGGCAACCTTTTAGGGTTACCGCTTAATTTTGTCACGATCCATCATGAACCATTTAGTCTCTTTGGAATGGATATCGTCACAGAGAAGATGATTCAAGAATCTAATGTGATACATAATGGGCATAAAGTGGTGGAGTTAGCTTGGTGGAAGTCGCCAACTGCTGATGCAAGCGTTACCCTAGCGATGTCACTTTCAATCATCATTTTAACCCACATTTTCAGTGTGAAATTCGTAGGGATCAAGAATTATATTAAACACTATTTTGAACCCCATTTCTTGTTTTTTCCACTTCATATCATTGAAGAATTTGCAAAAACGTTAACATTAGGTTTTCGTCTTTTTGGAAATATCTTTGCAGGTGAAGTGTTAATCGCGGTTATTTTGTTGATGGGTGCTGCGGGAATTATACCTTTAGCTATTTGGCAAGGATTTAGCGTTTTTGTTGGCGCGATCCAAGCTTACGTCTTTACGATTTTAAGCATGGTATATATATCCCAAAAAATCCATCACTAGTATCAATAACACAAATCGATAGCTTATTTATTTAACGATGTTTTCTTGAAAAAGTTATCTATTTTAAGAAAAGCTTTTTCAAATGATAAAAAATTTATTAATTAAAGGGAGGATATTATCAATGAATTTATTAGCAGCAGCAATTGCAATTGGTTTAGCAGCTTTAGGAGCAAGTCTTGGTAACGCATGGGTTATTCAACGTACAGTAGAAGGAATTGCTCGTCAACCTGAATCAAGAGGTTTCTTACAAACCACAATGTTCATCGGTGTTGGTTTAATCGAGGCATTGCCAATCATCGTTGCGGTATTTGCATTTATTATTCTATTCACAAAGTAAAGTGACATTTAGATAAGTGTGGCAGGGGGGGATCGGTATCCCTGCCTTCCTTTTTCGTAATCACTTTGTTCTTTGCTAGAAGGGAGTGACAATCGTGGAAATTGCATTGGGCAGTTTTCTCATTCAAATTCTTGCCTTTGCATTATTATTTCTTTTATTAAAAAAATATGCGTTTGGTCCTTTAGTGAAAGTAATGGTCCAGCGTCAAGAAAATATACGTGAACAGATCAATATGGCAGAAAAGAATCGTCAAGAAGCTGAAAAACTGTTGAAAGAACAGAACGAAGCGATTCAAAAAGCACGTGTTGAAGCACATGAGATCGTCGAGCGTGCTCGAGTAAATAGTGTGAAGCAGGCAGATGAAATTATTGAAACGGCTAGACGTGAGGCTGAGAGAATCAAAGAGCAAGCCATTCAAGAAATCCAACATGAACGTGAAAAAGCTGTGGAAGCTTTACGTGAGCAAGTAGGTACTTTATCCGTTTTACTAGCTTCTAAGATTATCGAAAAAGAACTAGATGTAAAAGAACAGTCGAAGTTAATTGATGACTTTATGAAACAAGTAGGGGAAAGCCTATGATAAACGGTCTAGTTGCGAAACGTTATGCGAAAGCGCTATTTGAGGTGGCGTATAACAACCGAATACTTGAACAAGTAGAAGCAGATTTACAATTAATTGTAAAGGTGTTTAGGGAGACAGAAGGTTTCCTATCATTTTTACGCCATCCACTAGTAGATAAGGAAAAGAAAAAGCAAATCATTGATACTGCTTTTGGCGATTCAATCTCATCAGTTAGCAAAAAATTACTCCTTCGGCTGATAGAAGGTGGACGAGAAGAATATGTAGAAGCGATTGCGGAAGCTTATACACACCTTTCCAATCAAGTGCGTGGAATTGTCGATGTAACAGCAACTACTGCGATTGCTTTAACCCAAGAAGAAAAAGACAAGATCACGCAATCAATCCAAACAAAAATCGGGAAAACGGTACGTTTACATAATATCGTTGATCCAAACATCATTGGTGGAATGGTCATTCAAATTGGAGACCGTTTATACGATGGGAGCTTGAAAAAGAAATTATTAATGGTAAAAAGAAGCCTTATGGCATCTCGAGCTTAATTGAGATAGGGGTGGAAAAATGAGTATCAAACCTGAGGAAATCAGCTTACTGATTAAACAACAAATTGAATCTTTCCAATCAGAAGTTGAAGTAGCTGATATTGGTACGGTAATACAAGTAGGGGATGGTATCGCCCGTGTCCATGGTCTGGAAAAGGTAATGGCTGGTGAATTATTGGAATTTTCTAATGGTGTCATGGGTATGGCCCTTAACCTTGAAGAACAAAACGTGGGTGTTGTTATCCTTGGACCTTACACAGAAATTCGTGAAGGAGATCAAGTAAAGCGAACAGGTAGAATCATGGAAGTTCCAGCAGGTGAAGCTTTATTAGGTCGTGTGGTTAACCCTCTAGGCCAGCCCTTGGATGGTTTAGGTCCAATTGAAACGACAGCTACTCGGCCAATCGAATCTCCTGCACCTGGTGTTATTGATCGTAAATCAGTCCATGAACCCATGCAGACAGGTATTAAAGCAATCGACTCCATGGTACCGATAGGACGGGGTCAGCGTGAGTTAATCATCGGAGACCGTCAAACGGGTAAAACAGCGATTGCTATTGATACGATTATTAACCAAAAAGGCCAAGACATGATTTGTATCTATGTTGCAATCGGCCAAAAACAATCTACTGTAGCAGGTGTGGTAGAAACACTACGTAAACATGGAGCGATGGATTACACAATCGTCGTCACTGCAAGTGCATCCGACCCAGCTCCACTACTTTTCTTAGCTCCATATGCAGGGGTAGCAATGGGTGAATATTTTATGTACAAAGGTCAGCACGTGTTAGTTGTTTATGATGATCTATCAAAACAAGCTGCGGCCTATCGTGAGCTTTCACTCTTATTACGTCGCCCGCCAGGTCGTGAGGCTTATCCAGGAGACGTATTCTACTTACACTCTCGTTTACTAGAAAGAGCCGCGAAACTTAGTGATAAATTAGGTGGAGGCTCATTAACAGCACTTCCATTTATTGAAACACAAGCAGGTGACGTATCTGCCTATATTCCGACAAACGTGATTTCCATCACAGATGGACAAATCTTCCTAGAGTCTGATTTATTCTACTCTGGTATGCGTCCTGCTGTCAGCGTCGGTTTATCCGTATCTCGTGTAGGTGGTAATGCACAAATTAAGGCGATGAAAAAAGTTGCAGGTACATTACGTCTTGACCTTGCACAATATCGTGAATTAGCTGCATTTGCACAGTTCGGTTCCGATTTAGATAAAGCGACACAAGCGAGATTAATTCGTGGTGAAAGAACCATGGAAATCTTAAAGCAAGATCAATATCAACCAATGCCTGTCGAAAAGCAAGTTGTATCCATCTATTCCGCAATTAAGGGATATCTAGATGATATTCCTGTACATGATGTAAAACGATTTGAAAAAGAATTGCTGGCTTATATGGATCAAAATGCTGCAGATGTATTCCAAGAGATTCGTGAGACGAAAGATTTAGGAAAAGAAACAGAAGAAAAATTAGCGAAAGCCATTGAAAACTTTAAAAAGACATTCGTCGTATCCAATATATAGATGAACCACGAAGGATGAAAGTTCTTTTAGACTAAGGTGGTGAAATGATTGCAAGGGACTCGTGAGATCAAACGGCGGATTAGAAGTGTTCAAAACACCCAACAAATCACCAAAGCGATGAAGATGGTTGCAGCAGCCAAACTTCGCCGTGCACAAGAACGAGCAGAAGCTTCTCGTCCATATACCGATAAGATTCGTGAAGTGATTGGTGCGATTGCTTCTGCGACAGAAGATGTCAGCCATCCATTACTCGAAACACGTGAGATTAAGAAAACGGGTTATATCGTGATGACATCGGATCGGGGACTAGCTGGAGGATATAATGCGAATATCCTTAGGCTTTTAACAAGTACAGTGAAAGAAAGACATCAATCAAACGATGAATATTCGATCTTTGTGATTGGTCGTAAGGGAAGAGATTTTTTAAAGAAACGCAATTACCCATTAATCGGTGAGATTGTTGGGTTATCCGATAGCCCACAATTTGCGGATATCAAACAGATTGCAAAGACAGCGGTAGCCATGTATGCGGAAAAAGTGTTTGATGAGCTATACCTTGTATATAACCGATTTAATAGTGCCATTTCGCAAACACCCGTTGTTGAAAAACTTCTCCCATTAGCAGATCTAGCTGATAGTGGAGCAGGTAATTATTCACCATATGAGTTTGAACCATCTGCAATCGAGGTATTGAATGATTTACTTCCTCGTTTTGCAGAAACGGTAATCTATAATGCTCTATTAAATGCCAAGGCAAGTGAACATGGTGCACGGATGACTGCAATGGGCAATGCAACTGACAATGCTACAGAGATGATTGCAACATTAACACTAAATTATAACCGTGCTAGACAAGCATCGATTACACAAGAAATTTCTGAGATTGTCGGTGGAGCGAATGCGTTATCCTAATTTCCAATTTAGTAAGGAGGTACATCGATGAACGTCGGACGTATCGTCGCGGTTACTGGCCCAGTTGTCGATATCGAATTCGAACGCGGGTCATTACCTGAAATCTATAATGCGATTAAAATTGAACATAAAGCAACGTCTCCTGGTGAAGTAGATATTAACCTTGTGGTAGAAGCTGCTCTTCATCTTGGCGACAATGTCGTTCGTTGCGTAGCTATGTCTTCGACAGATGGTCTCGTACGTGGTATGCAAGCGGTGGACACTGGTAGACCAATTAGCGTACCAGTTGGACCTACAACACTTGGTCGGGTTTTTAACGTATTGGGACAGCCAATTGACGAAGCGGGTCCTGTTGAAGTAACTGAAGATTTACTCCATCCAATTCATCGTCCAGCTCCATCCTTTAAGGAATTATCCACTCAAGATGAAATTCTTGAAACAGGGATAAAAGTGGTAGACTTACTTGCTCCTTATGCTAAGGGTGGAAAGATTGGTCTGTTTGGTGGTGCTGGAGTAGGTAAAACCGTTCTTATTCAAGAATTAATCAATAATATTGCTCAAGAGCATGGCGGCCTTTCAGTATTTGCAGGCGTTGGTGAACGTACACGTGAAGGAAATGATCTTTATCACGAAATGAGAGATTCTGGTGTTATTAGTAAAACAGCGATGGTATTTGGTCAGATGAATGAACCTCCAGGGGCTCGTTTACGTGTTGCATTAACCGGTTTAACAATGGCTGAATACTTCCGTGATGCGGAAGGTCAAGACGTGTTACTTTTCATTGACAATATTTTCCGCTTCACACAGGCTGGTTCTGAGGTGTCTGCGTTATTAGGACGTATGCCATCTGCGGTAGGTTATCAACCAACTCTCGCTACAGAAATGGGTCAATTACAAGAACGGATTACATCAACGAAGAAAGGTTCTGTAACCTCAATTCAAGCGATTTATGTACCTGCGGACGACTATACAGACCCAGCTCCAGCAACGACATTTGCGCACTTAGATGCGACTACAAACCTAGATCGTAAGATTGCTGAGCTTGGTATTTACCCTGCTGTGGATCCATTAGCTTCCACATCCCGTATGCTTTCTCCTGCAATTGTAGGTGAAGAGCATTATCAAGTAGCACGAGGAGTACAGCAAATCCTTCAAAGATATAAAGAGTTACAAGATATTATTGCAATCTTAGGTATGGACGAGTTATCGGACGAAGATAAACTTACGGTAGCCCGTGCACGTAAGATTCAACGCTTCTTATCTCAACCATTCCATGTTGCAGAGCAATTTACAGGGTTCCCAGGAAAATATGTTCCTGTTAAAGAAACTGTACGTGGTTTCAAAGAGATTTTAGAAGGGAAACACGACGATTTGCCTGAAGCTGCATTCTTATATGTCGGAACGATTGATGAAGCAGTTGAAAAGGCCAAAAAGATGTAAAAACCCTTTACTAGAAGGGATGGATGATCAATGAGTACGATTCGATTAGAAATCGTAACGCCGGAGCGGAAAGTATATGACGATGACGTGAATATGGTCATAGTAAGAGGAGTTGAAGGTGAATTAGGAATTTTACCGAAACATGCTCCATTTGTTACACCATTAGTTATTTCCGCAATGCGCATCAAAAAAGGAAAAGAAGAACAAATCGTAGCAATTAGTGGCGGCTTTCTTGAAGTAAGCCAAAATAAAGTCGTGGTTCTAGCTGAAGCTGCAGAATTACCTGAGGAAATCGATGTTAATCGGGCGTTGGCTGCTAAGGAAAGGGCAGAAAAACGACTAGCCCAATCAAGTGCTGAAGAACTCGATTTCAAACGGGCACAACTAGCACTTCAAAGGGCTTTAAATCGTATAAGTGTTGCAGAAAAGAAATAAACTTCATAAAACAGTTCCTGATTCTAGGGACTGTTTTATGCTGTCTTTGAAATTTAGTAATCTAGTGAATTTTATCAATTCCGACTCCAATATCTGACCTCTGGAATGAAGTTGCAAAGTTATTAATTTTTGTGATGGATTACACAAATAAATTAGAAAAATTCCTATGAAAAAAAGCTGGAATTTAGTATTATAGATTATGGGAATATTCCGCCCGATTTATAAAGTATTCAGACTTTTCTGAATATTTTATTGTGCAAAGTATAACGAACTCGAAATACATACAAGCGAAAAACAGACGTGCCAGAGGTCATTATGTTATAATTTTTGTATATATTTATAAAAAAGCATGTATGTATTTCAAAAAAAATTAATTGATTGGAGGGGAAGTGTGTATGGATCAAATTTATGGAAATAGTTACCTTTCCATGGCAATTTTCCTGTTGCTCGGTATTGCATTACCTTTCCTAACGATCTGGCTAATAGGTCCTATTTTAAGACCTAATAACCCGACAAAGGAAAAACTTACAACCTATGAAAGTGGTATTGAGCCAACAGGAGACGCAATGGTTCAATTCAACGTGCGTTACTATCTTTTCGCACTTTTGTTCGTAGTATTTGATGTTGAAACCGTTTTTCTTTACCCATGGGCCGTTGCATTTAACAAACTAGGACTATTTTCATTAATTGAAATGACCATCTTTATCTTTATGTTAGTCATTGGTCTAGCTTATGCTTGGAAGAAGAAGGTGTTGAAATGGGATTAAATCTTGAGAATATTACTCCAGAAGAACAACAAGAATTAGAGCGTAATGTGTTACTTACAACACTTGAACAAATTAAAGGATGGGCTCGTAGTAACTCTTTATGGCCATTAACATTTGGTCTTGCATGTTGTGCGATTGAGATGATGGGTACTGGTGGTTCCCATTATGACTTTGACCGTTTTGGAGTCATTTTCCGTGCTTCACCTAGACAATCTGACGTTATGATGGTTGCTGGAACAGTGACGAAGAAAATGGCACCACTTGTACGACGTCTCTATGACCAAATGGCTGAACCAAAATGGGTGATTGCGATTGGAGCTTGTGCTACAGCTGGTGGTCCATATGTGAACTCCTATTCCGTGGTGAAAGGGGTAGACCAAATCGTTCCTGTAGACGTATATATTCCAGGCTGTCCTCCAAGCCCAGTAGCCATTATTTATGGTGTGAATAAGCTGCAAGAAAAGATAATGTACGAAGCGAAAACTGGAAAGAAGGTGCCAACAAGCAATGAGTGAAGAAGTAAAAGCATCTTCCCCTAAACAACCATTACTTGATCAGTATGTGAAAATCATCAAAGAGCAAGTTGGTGAAGAAGCTATCAAAGATGCTTTCATCAACGAGCCAAATGATCATATGCCAGTCTTAGTGATAAATAAAGACAAATGGTACGATGTAGCTAAATTACTCAAGGATCATCCTGAGATGAGATTCGACTATCTGATGAACCTTGCAGGTGTGGATTATGAGAAGTATATGGAAGTGGCTTATCATTTTTATTCATACTCAAGAAACGAGTTTCTTGGTGTAAAAGTACAAACGGAACGCGATGGTGGCACCGTTCCAACCGTTATGGACATCTGGGCTACGGCAGACTGGCATGAAAGAGAAGCGTATGATCTCTTAGGAATTGGTTTCACCGGTCGTCAAATTAGCCGCATTCTTTTACCTGATGATTGGGTAGGACATCCACTGCGTAAAGACTATAAGCCTTTTGATGAGGAGGTGTAAGAATCGTGGCAATACGTACAGAAGAAATGTTATTAAACGTAGGTCCTCAACATCCAAGTACACACGGGGTATTCCGTCTAGTCGTCAAAGTGGATGGTGAAAAAATTACGGATGCCATTCCAGTAATCGGATACTTACACCGTGGTACCGAGAAATTAGCAGAAAATCTAACTTACACACAGATTATCCCTTATACAGACCGCCTTGATTATTTATCTTCCATGACAAACAACTACGCTTTAGTTCAAGCTGTAGAAACATTAATGGGTATTGAAGTTCCAGAACGGGCTGAGTATTTAAGGGTTATTGTTATGGAATTAAATAGAATTGCTAGCCACCTCGTTTGGTGGGGAACCAATCTTCTTGACTTAGGGGCAATTTCTCCATTCCTCTTTGCATTTAGAGATCGTGAAATCATTGTGAATATGCTAAATGAGATTTCCGGTGCCCGTCTAACTTTTAACTACATGCGTGTAGGTGGAGTGAAATGGGATGCTCCAGAAGGTTGGATTGAAAAAGTTCGCAAATTCGTTCCATATATGAGAGAAAAAATTAAAGAATATCATACTCTAGTTACTGGTAACGAAATTTTCCTTGCTCGTGTCAAAGATATAGGTGTATACGATGCGGAAACAGCGATTAATTATGGTTTATCTGGCCCAGTTTTACGTGGATCAAATGTTAAATACGACATTCGCAAGAACCAACCTTATTCTGTTTATGATCGTTTTGAATTTGATGTTCCTGTTGGTGAAAAAGGAGATGTATACGATCGATACATGGTACGTATGGAAGAGATGGTTCAATCGTTACGTATCATTGAACAAGCTGTGGAACAGTTCCCTGAATCAGGTGAAATTCAAGGGAAAGTACCTCGAGTCCTTCGAGCACCTGAAGGGGAAGTTTATACAAGAATGGAATCTTCAAAGGGTGAACTTGGTGTTTACCTTGTAAGTAAAGGTAAAGATAAACCTTACCGTCTCAAACTAAGAAGACCTTCCTTTGTAAATCTACAGCTATTACCAAAGCTCTTAATTGGTAGAACCATGGCTGATGTTCCAGCTATCTTAGGAGCGATCGATATTGTATTAGGGGAGGTTGACGCATAATGGCAAATATTTTGTCCCAACCTTTTTCTTGGTTAAACTTATTATGGATGGTATTGATCGCTGTAGCTGTAATGGGTGTTGTTCTCGTATTCGTTATGTATGCCATCTATTTTGAGCGAAAGATTATCGGTTGGATGCAGCTTAGAAAAGGTCCAAACCGTGTAGGTCCTTATGGACTCTTCCAAACTGTTGCAGACGTTTTGAAGCTATTAATCAAAGAGGACGTTGTTCCTGCAAAGGTAGACCGTTTTCTCTTTTTGATCGCTCCAGTCATTGCCTATACACCTGCATTTGCGATCATTGCTGTTTTACCTTATTCCGAAAAGTTGTATTTTGCCGATGTTAACGTTGGTCTTCTATACTATGGGGCATTATCTAGTATTACGATCTCAGGAATATTACTTGGTGGATGGGCATCGAACAACAAATACTCCATCATGGGTGGTATGCGTTCTGTTGCGCAAATGATCAGTTATGAAGTACCACTGATCATGTCATTCTTAGGAATCGTATTAATGACTGGAAGCTTAAACTTAATTGATATTGTAAAAGCCCAACAAGAAAGTGGCGTATGGTTTATCTTCCCGCAGTTTTTAGGATTTATCATTTTCTTGATTGCTGGAAACGCTGAACTAAACCGTACACCATTTGACCTGCCAGAAGCTGAGAACGAACTTGTAGCTGGATATTTTGTAGAGTATAGTGGTTTCCGCTTTGCCTTCTTCATGTTAACCGAATATGTATATATGTTCGCAATGGCTAGCTTAATGACCGTATTGTTTTTAGGTGGATGGGATGCACCATTTGGCCTCACATTCATTCCAGGAATTGTATGGTTTATTCTCAAGTTCTTACTTCTAGTATTCTATTTATTCTGGGCACGTTCGACATTCCCACGTGTTAAAACAGATCAACTGATGGGATTTGCTTGGAAAGTATTAATACCATTAGCATTATTGAATGTGATGGGCACAGCAGTGATTAAGAGTTTATTCTTCTAAAGCGGGGTGAAATCATCATGTGGGGAACAGGATTTTTTAAGGGATTAGGTTTCACGCTCAAGCAATTAAAAGAGCCAAAGGTAACCAGTAAATATCCCGATGAGCCATACGTTTTTCCAGAACGTTTTCGTGGGATTCAGCATTTTGAACCTGAAAAATGTATCGTATGTAATCAATGTGCAAGGATTTGTCCAACAGGTTGTATCACCCTAGTCGGAAAACCAAATCCAGATCCTGAGAAAAAGGGTAAAGTGATTGACACTTACGATATTAACTTTGAAATTTGTATTTTATGTGATTTATGTACGGAAGTTTGTCCAACTGAAGCGATTGTGATGACCAACAACTTTGAACTTGCAACCTACAGTCGAGACTATCTAATGAAGGATTTGAAATGGTTGGCAAACAACAATACCAACGTGAGAGGGGCGAATCATTAATGACGATTACGGGTCAATTTATCGCGTTCTTCGTCTTTGCCCTGATGGCAATCACAGGTGGAGTTCTTATGTTAAACCTGAATAAGGTCATACATATGGTACTCTCCATTGGATTATCTTTCTTTGGGGTAGCAGGTTTATTCATTATCTTACAAGCTGAATATTTAGCATTTGTTCAAGTTCTGATTTATGCTGGTGCAATTACCATTATGATGGCAATGGGTACGATGATGACACAGCATAAGGAAAAAGACACCAAAGAAAGAAATTGGACCCATATTATCTTGTCATTACTTGCTGCAATCGGTGTAGGTGGGTTCTTCTTATATGGAATTTATCAAACAGCTTGGCCAACAGAAGCTGCTGATTTAGGTGCGAATAACGTGAAAGTCATCGGTGAAACCCTCTTCCAGAAATATGTGATTCCATTTGAAGTTGCTTCGGTTCTTTTACTTGTTGCGTTAGTCGGAGCAATTGTGATTGCGAAAAGAGAGGGGGATAAATAATGGTACCTTTAGGGGCGTATCTAGCTGTAGGAGCCATTTTATTTTCCATCGGTATCTATGGTTTATTAACGAAGAAGAACGGGATTATCGTTTTGTTATCCACAGAATTAATGTTAAATGCCGTGAACGTGAATCTTGTGGCATTTTCTAAGTTTGGTGTGAATGCAAACATTACAGGTCAAATCTTCACTGTATTTACCATTACAGTAGCAGCTGCTGAGGCTGCAATCGGATTAGCATTATTGATGGCAGTCTTCCGCAATAAGGCGACCATCAATGTCAAAGAAATGGATATTATGAAGCGATAAAAAGTGGAAGGAATGGTGATCAAATGTTAGAAAATGCATGGCTCATACCCCTATTTCCGCTTATCTCCTTCATACTGTTAGTATTATTTGGTCGCAAACTTAAGGAAGGCGCAGCCTATGTGGGTATAGCTGCTCTGCTTACTTCATTCATTTTAGCTCTTCTCGTCTTTATCCAAAGACTTGGTGAGGGTGCAGAGAACTATCTCAAGAATATTCCATGGCTAACGGTTGGAGATAAAACCATTACGGTCGGATTTGAGGTAAACGAATTAAATGCAATGATGCTATTCGTGGTAACCCTTGTTAGCTTGATGGTTCATATTTATTCCAAAGGGTATATGCATGGAGATGAACGTTTTCCAGTGTTCTACTCCTATCTGTCACTCTTTACATTCTCGATGTTAAGCCTTGTGATTTCACCAAACATTTTACAGGCTTATATCTTCTGGGAATTAGTAGGTGCTACATCCTTCTTATTAATCGGTTTCTATTATTTCAAACCATCTGCACGAGCAGCAGCGAAAAAAGCTTTTATTACAACGAGAATCGGTGACTTAGGTATCTTTATTGGTCTTTCATTATTGTTCTGGAAGACAGGTACCTTTGAATATTCCGGGATTTTTGAAGCAGTAAAATCTGGTGATCTTGCTCCAAGCTTCATTACATTAACGGCGATCTTAATCTTTATTGGTGCGGTTGGTAAATCTGGTCAATTTCCATTACATACATGGTTACCAGATGCGATGGAAGGTCCTACACCTGTTTCTGCATTAATCCACGCCGCAACGATGGTTGCTGCAGGGGTATATTTGGTTGCAAGGATGTTCCCATTATTTGAAGCGTCTGAAACAGCATTAATGGTTGTTGCCGTGATTGGTGGCTTTACAGCAATTTTTGCAGCATCGATTGGTTTGGTACAAAACGATATCAAACGTGTACTTGCTTATTCGACAGTGAGTCAGTTAGGTTACATGATGTTAGCATTAGGGTCAGCTGGTTATGTAGCTGGGGTATTCCACTTATTTACCCACGCATTCTTTAAAGCGTTATTATTCCTAGCAGCTGGTAGTGTCATCCATTCAGTAGGGACACAAAACATTAAAGAAATGGGTGGCGTTGGTAAGGATATGAAGATTACTAGAGCCGTATTCTTGATTGGTGCTCTAGCAATCGCTGGATTTCCAGGATTTGCTGGCTTTTTCTCAAAAGATATGATTTTAATGTCTACTTATGCTAGCGGTCACTATGTCTTGTTTACATTAGCATTGATTGCAGCGATTATGACAGCATTCTATATGTTTAGATTGTATTTCTTAACTTTCTCTGGTACACCAAGACATAATAATCATCATGTTCATGAGTCACCGCTTAATATGACATTTCCAATGATGGTTTTAGCAGTATTAGCAATTGTTGCAGGTTACTTCGAGTATGCTGGATTTGGTGAATGGATTACTGCAGAAGGAACGATTGCTCATGCTCATGTAGAAGCTCCATCATGGATCATGATTGCATCGATCATTGCTGCATTAGCGGGGATTGGTTTCGCATACCTTGTTTATGGACGTAACCACAAAGTGAAAAATACAGAGCCAAAAGGATTGCACAAGTTACTGTTCAATAAATACTATGTGGATGAATTATACGATACCGCAGTGATACGTCCGTATACTTTATTTGGTTACTTCTTAAAGTTCTTTGATAAGTTTATTATCGGTGGATTGGTTCAACTAGCAGTATGGATTTCCAAGTTTTTTGGTTATCTTGGTTCCAGATTACAAAATGGTCAGGTTCAAACATATGGTCTAATCATGGTTATTGGATTAGTACTGTTATTTGTTAGCTTGACGGCAGGGAGGTTGTTCTGATGAATTCAATCGGTTTACTTACCCTCATCACCTTCTCGCCATTACTAGGAGTTCTCTTACTTGCATTCGTGCCTAAGGATAAGGCAGGCACAATTAAATTTATTGGCGTCTTGGTAACTCTTATTCCATTAGTATTGGCTATTGGATTGTTCCTTAAATTTGACCATACTGTTGATGGTATGCAGTTTGTTGAAAACTATAAATGGATTCAATTTATGGTTGGGGATAACACCATCGAATTTAATTACAGTTTAAGTGTAGATGGTTTATCGATGCCACTTGTGGTACTTGCGACAATCGTTGCAACGATGTCGGCATTAGCCGCAGCGAATATCATTGAAAAGCGGGAAAAAGAATACTTTATCTTATTCTTCTTGATGCAAATTGGTTTATACGGAGTATTCGTAGCGCAAAACCTATTCTTATTCTTTATCTTCTTTGAATTAACTCTGATCACCATGTTCTTCTTAATTGGTGTATGGGGGAATGAAGGAAGAGAAGATGCAGCATTTACCTTCTTGATTTACAATGGATTAGGTTCTGCGATTATGCTTATCTCTTTCATTATTCTTTTAATCAATGCTGGTTATGTGGAAGGACCAAATGGAGCAACATTTACAACTGACATCCCAACATTAATTCACAATTTAACCAGTCCAAATTCACCTTATGCCCAAGATGGATTTAGTAATGCGTTTAAATATGGAGTATTTGCAGCTTTACTTGTTGCGTTCGGAATCAAGGTACCATTATTCCCATTCCATTCTTGGATTCTCAAAGTACACTATCAGGCTCCTGCATCGATGTCTATGATTCTTTCTGGTGTACTCTTAAAAATTGGTGCTTACGGTCTATTCCGTATGGAATATTCCTTCTTCCCAGGAATTGCAAAGGATTTAGCCACATTCTTAGTTATATTAGGTATTATCAACCTACTATACGGTGCTATCTTAGCGTTCGTCCAAAAAGATTTCAAAATGGTCGTTGTGTATTCCAGTATTAGCCACATGGGTATCATTCTGCTTGGTTTAGGTGCGATGAACAGCTACGGATTTCAAGGCGCAATCTTTCAAATGGTATCCCATGGATTCTTATCCGCCCTCTTCTTCTTTATCGTTGGTGTGATTTACAAACGTACACATACTGCGGATATGGGGGAACTTGGTGGAATGGCATCAACCATGCCAATTACAAGTGGACTACTACTAACAGGAGCG
Organism: Tepidibacillus fermentans; assembly: GCF_004342885.1. Classification (NCBI taxonomy): domain Bacteria; kingdom Bacillati; phylum Bacillota; class Bacilli; order Caryophanales; family Bacillaceae; genus Tepidibacillus; species Tepidibacillus fermentans. The sequence goes on along the minus strand of NZ_SMAB01000005.1, from coordinate 139,974 downwards.
TTAGCTTCACTAGGTCTACCTGGTATGTCAGGATTTGTGAGCGAATTCCTAAGCTATCTAGGGGTATTTAAAACCATGCCTGTTCTAGCGGCAATTGGTACATTAGGAATCGTGTTCACTTCAGCATACCTATTACGCGCAGTACTAAATGTAACTTATGGCCCAACGAAGGATAAGGTTAAGGGACTATCTGATGCTAGTGTACTAGAGCTTGTCCCAATGGTAGTTTTAGTAGCATTTGTTGTGTTAATTGGAGTATATCCATCTATACTTAGTGACCCAATACAAACGACGTTGCAATCCTTATTGTCTAGGATAGGAGGGTAGACCATGAATCTATTAGAGTTAAACTGGGGATTACTTGCTCCAGAACTAACCATTGTAATCTTAGCCGCGGTCATTACCCTAGCCGATCTTATTATGAAAGACAAGGGAGACCGAAAAATATTTGCTTATGTAAGTATTGCAGGGATTCTTTTATCCATCTATTTTGTTGTTCAGGATCTAGGTGAACCCGTACAACAATTGCTCAATGACAGCTATCGTATTGATAGTTTTGGTAATCTATTCAAACTGATATTCTTGGTAGGTACTGCATTTGTATTCCTGATGTCAATCCATCATATAGACAAAGAAGAGATTGAGTATGATGGTGAATATTATTACCTACTATTAACAGCTTTACTCGGTGCGATGATTATGTCATCATCCGCTGATATCATCACTCTATACATTGGCTTAGAACTATTGAGTTTGTCCTCATATGTTCTAGCCGGTATACGTAGAAAGAATCTGAAGTCTAATGAAGCAGGTTTCAAATATGTGATTGTAGGTGGAGCATCCTCTGCAATCTTCCTGTATGGAACATCTTTCATCTATGGAATTACAGGAACAACAAACCTACTAGAGTTAGCCAATCGTTTACCTGAAACATTTGCTACTGGAGAATATAATTTCTTCATTTATCTAGGTTTCTTGATGATTGTTGTTGGTTTAGGCTATAAGATTTCTGTCGTACCTGCTTATATGTGGGCACCAGACGTCTACGAGGGAGCACCTACACCAGTAACAGCCTTCTTATCTGTTGTTTCTAAAGCAGCAGGATTTGCCATCATTCTGCGGATGTTTATGACAGTATTCACTTCACTTGTCGATACATCAACGAATCAGTATTTCTTCTTTGATCAAATGACGCTTTATCTATCAGTTATTGCTGGCCTCACGATGATCATCGGAAATACAATGGCCGTTCGCCAAAGAAATATCAAACGTATGATGGCATTATCCAGTGTTGCTCAAGCGGGATACATTTTAGTACCACTCGCTTCGATGAAATTGGCAAGCGCTCAATTAGTTGAAGCAAATATGTCAAATATGATCTTCTATCTCATGGCTTATTTACTCATGAACCTTGGCGCATTTGCTGTCATCACCGTTGTGACAAAGGATACAGGAACAGAAGAGTTAAATGCTTTTGCAGGTCTTTACCACCGCAGCCCATTACTTGGCGTTGCCATGACTTTCTTCCTCTTATCCTTAGCTGGATTGCCTGTAACTGCAGGATTTATTGGAAAATTTAATATCTTTATAAGTGCCTTAACCGTTAATAACCAACAATCTTCTTATTGGTTAGCTGGAATTATGATGGTAACTAGTGTGATTTCTTACTTCTACTATTTCAATATTGGACGTCAAATGTACATGCGTAATGGTAGCAATCGAACACTAAGCGTACCATTTGGTTTACAGCTTGTCATTCTTCTTACATTCGTAGGTACATTCGCTTTTGGTTTAGTACCAAATGTCCTTTATGACTATATTGCGAATCATTTCAATCTAGTTGATTTGTTCACGATGGGTAAATAAAACAAACCAAGTCTAACAATAGAAGCACTAGGGGAGATTTCCTCTAGTGCTTTTTACTTTTATCTGACTTATTCTAATGTTTATCATTCAATTCATCTCCCATCTACTCACTGACGTTCGTTGAGGTGGGAGACTTCTTTCGGAAAACAGTTAAAAACTTATTTTTCCTATTTTTTGCAGAATATATTCTGGTAAGGTATGATAAGATTAGAATAATACAAAAGGATAAAACAAAACTCTAGTACGGAGTGAAAAAATAGATGATGCAATATAAAAATCATATCTGGCGACCGATCCTACTCGTCATTGCACTCCTATTTCTTTTGGATATGCTAGTACCAAAACCTTATGAACCTTCCATCATTCAAACCCATCATAAAGAAAATGAATGGATTATTAAATGGAAAAAAAATGATTATCCAAAAGAAATATTAAATGATGCAATGCTGTTAAATTGGGTGCCAGAATTAAGAGTGACCAAGCTCCGATTGAAGGAGAATGTGAACCTAAGTGAATGGCTGAAAAAATGGGAAAATAATCCTGATATTGAATATATCCACCCCAATTCAATTATCCGTATATCACAAGTGCCTAACGATCTTTTCTTTTCCAAACAAACGTATTTAAAAAAGATCCATATAACGAAAGCCTGGGATCAAGTGAATAGCACTTCGGATATAACGATTGCAATTCTTGATACGGGAATTGATCTCGAACATCCTGACTTAAAAGCGAATGTAGTAGATGGAATCAATCTACTTGATCGAAATGCCAAACCTCAAGATGATAACGGTCATGGTACGAATGTGGCAGGGATTGTAGCAGCAGTTGGCAACAATAGTATGGGAATAGCAGGAATCACGTGGAAAGCAAAGTTGATGCCAGTAAAGGTTTTAGACAAAAAAGGTGAAGGCGACTCTTTTCTTGTTGGACAAGGGATTCGTTACGCGGTGGATCATGGAGCCAAAATCATTCTTCTGTCACTAGGAGAACCAGTGTATACCCCTTTTATGAAAGAAGCCGTTGATTATGCTCAAAGCAAAAATGTACTCATTGTTGCAGCATCTGGGAATGAAGGTGATCAACTCAATTATCCTGCTGCATTTTCCAATGTCCTTTCCGTTGGAGCGGTCAATCAAAACGATCAACATGCCCGCTATTCCAATTATGGACAACAATTAGATGTGGTTGCACCTGGTGATAATATTTATACCACAGAATTAGGAGGAGGTTATACAACAAATTCGGGAACATCAATGGCTGCACCACAAGTAGCAGGGTTAGCTGCATTACTATACCAAAAGTATCCCAATCTTACCCCTAAAGAAGTAGAGAACATAATCAAATTCTCTGCTGATGATGTAGACCAAGTAGGATGGGATGAAAAAACAGGTTTTGGCAAAATCAATGCAGAACGAGCCATAAATTTTCCGTTAGAAAAATTAAAGGATGGATTCGAACCCAATGATACAAAAGTAACGGCAGCGGTTTTTCCCTATAATGATAGCTTACATGGAGAGCTAACGTTAAATCAAGATCGTGATTGGTATAAAATAGAACTACCTTATAAAGGAGTTGTTGAATTTCAATTGAGTTTAGAGCAAACATTAACGACTCCCATTCAATTAACTGTGTTTCCTAATGAAATGAATAAAGATTTTGTTTACAAAATGAAAGACAGTACCAAGATTTCACTCAACCTTCCCCAAGGGATCTCCTACATTCAGCTAGAATATTCCGATCCTAACCAAAAGGGGATGAGTAGGGTAGAGTATTCATTAGCGAACCGGTATCGAATCAATCAAGATCGATTCGAGAATAACGATAACCTCTGGGAAGCATCCCCAATTCCAAATTTAAATCAAATTGTCAAAGGGACATTTCATAAGGAACACGATTGGGACTGGTATCAGATTGAAGTAAATCAAAGTGGGGAATTAACGGTGAATGTATCCGTTGATACGAATCGATTGGATCCTGTCATCTGGTTTCAAGCAAAAGGGAAAAAGAAACTGGAAATCGATGAAAAGGGTTCAGGAGAAAAAGAAGAAAAAACGATTTCAGTAACACCTGGAATCTATTATATCAGGTTAGCGGATTATAATGGTTATGAAGTGATAGGGGAATATCTATTATATTTTCAATTCACAACATCTGATGGGGATACCCATGAACCGAATGATCTGCCAAAAGAAGCCTCACCATTAGCTGGGAGTTACGTAATCACAAAAGGGATCATTTTCGATGAAAAAGATCAAGACTGGTTTCAAATCGATTTGCATCAGACAGCAATGATTGAAGTCAAGGGTACGAATGGGCAAAATCAAAAGCTAAAAGTTGTGTTATACAATCAGCAATTGGATGCCATTTGGGAAAATAGCGGGACCACGATCAACCAAATCAGTCGTTTAACAAAAGGGAGCTATTATATTCGCGTGGAAGCACCAAACCCGCTAACATCCTATCAATTGATTTTCATACAACATATTGATTCTGGGAATGTAAATCGGACTAGCTATCAATGAGAAAGGAAGGGAGAAAAAGAATGGAATCCTACTTTGTCTATACTAGTATTGTAGGAATTGTCGTTACGCTCATTAGTATTGGCGTTTCTTGGTGGGCTTTACAAGTTGTTCGTTTTGATGTGTTTACCTTTCGCCCAAAAAGCCCACAAGCCATCGCATTACAAATCATCTTATCCATTGTTATCGGCTATCAATTGTCACGTTTTCTCTTAGATTATGTAAGTTGGTCCTATCAGCTACACAATCTAATTCAATAATTTAGTATTATTTCACACCCCATTTGAGTTTGTATGTACTAACGCTACTTTTATACCACCAACATAAAATACCAATACTTTTATTTATGAAGGTATATCTCCTCTCTTAAGTGTGAAAAATGGTGACTAAGGACAGAAAAAGAGACCAAATTTCGAACACTATGGGAGGGGAAAAGACGCATGATAAAGAAAAAACACCTCGGGTACATGATCTTGATCAGTATCTTATTTTTATTGGGCATGACCGTACCAAACAACAATAAGAATGATCTACAATTGCTTTTAAACGGATTTCAACAAACGAAAGCAGAGCTCAAGCAATATTCATTTCATGTAGGTATTCCTTATCAACCCCTGAAAGAAGAGCAATTATTCACAAAAGGAAAGGAATTAAGTCAAATATTTCATCTTCCTGTTGGAAAAGTTGAGAGCTTTGACCAACAACCTTTTTATGCGAGTAAAGGAACATGGGAAAATGGTACAGAAATTGAATTACAATTAAAGAATATTAACCAAAATACCAATACTTATCTCGTAATCAAAGTAACAGGAAATCGATCTTTTCAGGAATTAGAACAGGATTATCAAACATTCAATAAATTGTTACAAATGGCCCATATAAATCCTAAAATTAACACTTGTGTCCAAGGGGAAATCAGTGATAAACTGAATAATGCTGAACAATATCAGTTAATTCAAAAAGTCCTGAAAAAGATTGATGCTTCAATTGTTGAAGAATTAAAAACTGATTTAGTCACAAGCGTTTCTGCCTATTCCCCTGAGGTTGGACAAGCGATCCAAACCAAGGGAGGAGAAATGAATTTGCAAATGGCAACTCATTATGATTCCTTACATAACAAAACCATACTTACAATGGGAACGCCTATTATTACGATTGAATATTAATATCTTGAATAAGAAATAAATGAACGCGGAGGGAAGCGCCTTGGGAAAAATCATCGTCCGCGGTGGGAGGCAATTATCAGGTAGGGTAAAAGCCGATGGGGCAAAAAATGCGGTACTCCCGATACTTGCGGCATCAATTCTAGGGCAAGAAGGAGTAAGTACAATCTACGAAGTCCCCGCCCTAGATGATGTATACACCATCATCGATGTCTTATCTTTTATTGGAGTCGATATACGATTTCAAGATGGAATTGTAACAACAAATGCAGCGAAGATTCAGCGTACAGAAGCACCTTATGACCTCGTTCGCAAAATGAGAGCATCTTTTCTAGTTATGGGTCCTCTATTAGCGAGGGAAGGCCATGCACGAATTGCACTACCTGGTGGTTGTGCAATTGGAAGTCGCCCAGTCGACCTTCACCTTAAAGGTTTCGAAGCAATGGGCGCAAAAATCCACATTGGCCAAGGATATATCGATGCAAAAGTAGATGGAAGACTTAAAGGAGCAAAAATTTATTTAGATTACGCGAGCGTAGGAGCAACAGAGAATATTATCATGGCTGCTGTTTTAGCTGAAGGTACCACAGTGATTGAGAATGCAGCTCAAGAGCCTGAAATTGTTGACCTCGCTAATTTCCTCAACTCTATGGGTGCTAAAGTAAGAGGGGCTGGAACAGGGACCATTCGGATTGATGGGGTTGATCAATTAACATCGACAAGACACAGCGTGATTCCTGACCGAATAGAAATTGGGACATATATGGTAGCAGCAGCAATCACAGGTGGAGACATTCTTATCGAAAACGCGATTACCGATCATCTCAAACCAGTCATTGCGAAATTGGAAGAAATGGGAGTCATGATTGAAGAGGAAGATGAAGGATTAAGAGTTCGTGCATCTCATCCACTAAAAGCCATTGATATCAAAACACTTCCCCATCCTGGATTCCCAACCGATATGCAATCGCAAATGATGGCCTTATTGTTAACAGCACAAGGAACAAGCATTATTACAGAGACTGTTTTTGAAAATCGTTTTATGCATGTAGAAGAATTTAAACGAATGAACGCAAATATTAAAATTGAGGGTCGTACAGCAATCATAGAAGGAAATGCGAAGTTAGTCGGAACCCGAGTAGAAGCGACCGATTTAAGAGCAGGTGCGGCACTTGTATTAGCTGGACTAGTTTCTGAAGGTGAAACAGAAGTAACAGGTCTGCATCATATTGATCGAGGTTATGTTGATCTAGTTGGGAAATTAAAAAGCTTAGGCGCCGATATCGAAAGAATTGATGAAAAAGAAAATACCACCCAAGAGTTACAACCGCTCTGGGTGAAATAGCAATATACTTTAACTAGGGAATCATTCCCTAGTTTTTTTATGGTATGGGACTGTATTTTCTAATGTGTTCCGCTAGCTAGCAGCTAATAGAACATACAAGCCAAGAAGCTAGAAATACTAGAATATTTAGTTCTGAACTTAGTAGCTTTTTCATATCTTGTACTAAAGTAAAAAAAATTGTAGCAAGAGATGGAGGAGCTATTTTTATGAGAATTCGGCCCTTGATTTTTGTTTTCTTGTTCGTGCTTGGAGCAGCAATGATCTTTATTCCTGCTGTATTTACGATGATTGGTCCAAAAAAACAAATAGATTTACCACCGAACAAAAAAGTAGAATTAAAGTTAGATCCAAATCATTCCGTTAAAGTAACTGTCTATCGAAATTCATTAGGAAAAGTAGAAACTTATCCACTAGAAGAATATGTTCGTGGGGTCGTAGCAGCAGAAATGCCGATTGAATTTGAGCTAGAAGCATTAAAAGCTCAGGCTCTTTCTGCTCGAACATATATTATCAAAAGAATACTAGAAAAAGACTTTTCAGGAGTACCTCAAGGGGCAATGGTTACAGATACGGTTCAACATCAAGTTTTTGTCTCAGATTCTGAACTTCAAAAGCGTTGGGGACTTGAATATCCCGCAAAAATCTCAAAATTAAACCAAGCGATTAACGAAACGATGGGACAAGTGATCGCTTATGAAGGAAAACCGATTAGCGCTGTATACTTCTCAACGAGCAATGGCTATACCGAGAATTCAGAAGATTATTGGTCAAAAGAGGTTCCTTATTTAAGAAGCGTGGCAAGCCCATGGGATAAAGCATCCCCAAAATATCAATCTACCATGGTCGTACCCTTTTCAGAGATCAAAGGGAATCTAAAAGTAGATGCAACAGTTCTTGCTTCAACAGGACAAGAATGGATCAAAATCCTTGAAAAAACCTCTACTGGCCGAGTGAAGAAGATAAGAGTAGGTGACAAACTGCTAACAGGTCGCGAAATGAGAGATTTGTTCAGTCTACGCTCCTCAGATTTCACCATAGAAGTAAAAAAGGATCAGGTCGTTTTCCACATGGTTGGTTATGGACATGGAGTTGGAATGAGTCAATACGGAGCAAATGGAATGGCACAAGAGGGGAAAAAGGCTGAGGAGATTGTCAAGTATTACTATAAAGGCGTTCAGATTGAAGATTACGCAAAATGGGTAAAATAAACATTTTCTATTAAAAATTTATACATCACCGAGTTTAAAAGCGGAAAATTCTGGACAAAATGATTGCTGAGGTGATGTATAAATGAGTCCAATTTCAAAATGGAAAAAATTATTAGGGAAAAAATGGACATTCCCTGCCATTTACATGACAGTTGCAGCACTTATTCTAACATTAATGTGGTGGTATCAGAATGGTCACAATCCTTCACTAACCAAAGAGGATCTTGGAATCCAACAAACAACGAATGAAACAGCAAATGCAGATTTAGTGAACAAGGATCAAGCAGTTCCTGTTACTGCCCATCAAGAGCAGATGATCTGGCCAGTTCAAGATCCTAGCAAAGCCGATATTAAAATGGAATTCTTCGATTCATCTCTATCGGATAAAGAGATGGAAAAAGCAATTGTGAGATTCCAAGATGAAATTTGGCCACATACGGGGATTGATATTGTGTCAAAAGACAAATCACCACTAACCGTTATTGCAGCACTTAGTGGGGAAGTAGTTCGAGCAGAAAAAGATCCAGTCGTTGGTTTCATGGTCGATATTCGCCACGAGAATGGTTTAGTCACCAACTACTCCAGTTTAAGTGAACTGAAAGTAGCAAAAGGTGACAAAGTAACTCAAGGACAAGTACTAGGTACGGCTGGTCGCAACATCTTTGAAAAAGACCAAGGAGTACACTTGCATTTTGAAGTAAGAAAAGGTGATGAAGCATTATCTCCACAAGCATTTATTGGTCAAGATGCAAGCCAAGTTTTGAAACAACTAGAGCAAAAAGCAAACGCAACCAAAGATACAAACGATCAAGATAAAAAAACTGACAGCAAAACAAACGAACAACCAAAGACAAACGAACAAAAATCACCAACCAGTTTTAAAGGAAATCTAAGCTAAATCAAGTTTTACACATCAAAAAAGTCCCGTTAAGGGACTTTTTTCTTACCGCTACATCCTTACATGAATGATTTATGCATTGGAATGCAGAAGAATAAGAAGTTGCTCCATATCTTCTGGCATTGGTGCATCAACTGTAATTTTCTCTAGTGTAAAAGGATGAAAAAAAGTTAACTTTGCCGCATGTAAGGCTTGCCTTTGAATCCCCTTCATCGGTCCATCATAGAGAAAATCGCCAAATAAGGGATGACCAATATGGCTCATGTGAACACGAATTTGGTGGGTTCTCCCTGTATCTAAATATAGTTTCACTAAAGCAGCCTCATTGTTCATGGTTTCAAGGACCTCATAATGCGTAACAGCCCGATCCCCTGTTTTGGAAACCCTTCTACGAGTGGGATGATGCCGATCGCGTCCAATGGGTTCATCAATAGTCCCTTGTGTTGGTTCTGGGATTCCTGATACGATAGCCAAGTATTCCCTGCTTATTTTTCTTTCCCTTAAATCTTTATCTAAGATACTTTGGGCAAGGGAATGTTTTGCGATTAAAATCGCTCCTGTAGTATCTTTATCCAAACGATGGATGTGCCTTACTTTTGTTTGCAGCCCTTTTGTTTGGTAATAAAAAGCGATGGCATGTGCTAATGTTCCCCTTTGATTCGGTTCTGTTGGATGAACCGCAACCCCAGCCGGTTTATTCACCACCAATACATGATCATCCTCGTAAAGAACCTCTAATGGAGTGGCCTCAGGTTCTACACCATACTCTTCCCATTCAAAAATTTTGATTTGCAATCGGTCTCCTTTTTTTAATGGATAGGCCAAGTAACTCTTTTTGCCGTTAATTTGGATCCCTCTATGTCTTGTTAATTTTTGCAGCATCCTTCCAGAAATTAGAAATTTACTCATACAAACCTCTTCGATGGTTTTTCCCTGGTCTGTACTTGAAACATGGTATTCTAACCATTCGCCTTTACGGATAAAATTTGCCATTTTCCTCTACTTCCTCTAGTTCTTTCATTTTTAATCGACCATGATCTAGTCTTTTTTCCTACATGATAGAATTATACAAAATTAAGCCCTCGTATTCCATCGTAATACCTGTCCATGGGGATGGATGACAATTTTGGCTTGACGATGATTGAAAAAAATTTGGAAATTAGCTTGTCAAGGCTTGTAACAAGAGAATATATGCCAAACCATCTCATATAATGTAACAGACGATTTCGAAATGGGGAGGCGAGGGGAGTGCACGATTACATCAAGGAGCGAACCCTAAAAATAGGACGATATATCATAGAGACGAAAAACACAGTTCGTACGATTGCAAAAGAATTTGGCGTATCCAAAAGCACAGTGCACAAAGATTTAACCGAACGATTGCCAGAAATAAGCCCAGAATTAGCCAACCAAGTGAAGGAGATTTTAGAATATCACAAATCGATCCGCCATATCAGAGGGGGGGAAGCGACTAGAGTCAAATACAAAAATCAGGCAAATGAAAAAAATTTTTTATAAGATATAAAAAAGGATTTTCCCGATCTCTATCGAATTTAATAATTTTAAGGTATACTATGTACGTATGAATAATCTTGTAGAGTATGTCGCAGGGAGGATATTTTTTCATGTGGAGTAGGGACATTGGAATAGATCTTGGGACGGCCAACGTATTAATCTATCTTAAAGGTAAAGGAGTTGTCATCAACGAACCATCCGTTGTTGCGATAGACACCACAACTCGCAAAGTAAGAGCTGTTGGCGAAGAAGCGAGGCGAATGGTTGGAAGAACGCCAGGGAATATTGTCGCGATGCGGCCGCTAAAAGATGGGGTAATCGCTGATTTTGAAATCACAGAAGCAATGTTAAAGCATTTCTTAGAAAAAGCGGGTGCGAAAAGCCGATTTGGAAAACCAAGAATTTTAATCTGTGCGCCAACTGGGATTACGAACGTAGAACAAAAAGCAATACGAGAAGCTGCGCAAAAAAGTGGTGCTGGGGAAGTATTAATGGAACATGAACCAAAGGCTGCTGCGATTGGTGCTGGACTAGATATCTTTCAACCAAGCGGGAATATGGTCATTGATATTGGCGGAGGTACGACCGATATTGCAGTCTTATCCATGGGAGATGTCGTAACCGCCTCTTCTATTAAGGTCGCTGGGGACAAGTTCGATCAAGCGATCATGGCATACATAAAGAAGAAATATAATTTATTGATTGGTGAAAGAACAGCAGAAGAATTGAAAAAGACAATTGGAACAGTTTTTCCGGGTGCACGTCATGAATCTATGGATATCCGTGGACGCGATTTAGTCACAGGCCTACCCATTTCGGTCACAATTCGTTCGGAAGAAGTTCAAGAAGCATTGGAAGAATCGGTTTCAGCCATTGTTGCTGCTTCCAAATCTGTCTTAGAAAAAACCCCACCAGAACTAGCAGCAGATATTATTGATAAAGGGATTATCATCACAGGTGGCGGAGCATACTTGCATGGCCTAGATACCTTATTAACCGAAGAATTAAAAGTACCTGTAATGGCAGCTGAAGATCCAATGTCTTGCGTTGTTAAAGGAACTGGTATTATGTTAGAGAATTTAGATAAAGTATCAAAGAAAAGAGGATTTTTCTCAAGGGTGTGAAACGATGATCAGAGGAATTTATACTGCGGCAGCAGGAATGTTAACCCAGCAAAAAAGACAAGATCTGCTCACCAATAATCTTGCTAACGTCAATACACCGGGATATAAACAAGATGAGGCGATCATCCGTTCTTTTCCAGAGGTACTCCTGCAAACGATCCGAGTACCAGTGAAGGATAAACAACCGATTGGCAGTCTTCATCAGGGTGTTTTTGTTGAAGAGGATGTACCAATCTTTAAACAAGGGGATTTAACAGAGACAGGGGTCAACACCCATTTTGCGATTTGGGATCCAGAATTAGAGTTGATTCCAAATGGCCAAAGAAGACCCATTCTTCTATTTACTGTACAAGGCCAAAATGGAGAACGACTCTTTACTCGAAGTGGATTATTTACAGAAGATGCAGCGGGTCAACTTGTAACCCCAGAAGGTTATCTCGTTTTAGATGACCAAGGTAGACCGATACGTACCAATGGACGCTCATTCACCGTGGATCAAAAAGGAAATATCCGTTTTTCTGATGGACAAACCCTTCGCCTTGGTCTGACGAAAATCAATAACCCGAATCAGTTATTGAAACAAGGAGAGCAGATTTACCGTTTACAAGGAAATCAAGGTAATCTTCCCTTTGTAAACGAGAATGAGAATTATCAAATTTTCCAAGGGAAATTAGAACGTTCCAATGTTGACCCTACTCAGACCATGGTCGATATGATCACCGCTTTACGAATCTATGAAGCGAATCAACAAATGATACAATTTATGGACAAGACCTTGGAAAAGGCCGTGAACGAAATCGGGAGGGTTTAATCTATGAATTTGTCGATCATTAACTCCCTTACTGGAATGCAATCCGTCCAACAAAAAATTGATACAATCGCAAACAATATCGCTAATATCAATACCAATGGGTATAAGAGCAGAGAAATTTTTTTTCAAGATATCTTATCGGCCCGAATGGAACAACCAGAGGAATTTCGTCTAAATGGCCGCCTTACTCCCTTAGGAATCGATGAAGGGGCAGGATCTAGAGTTGCATTATCAGTTACCCATTTTGATCAAGGACAACCCATCGATACGGGAGTTGCGACAGATTTGTTATTATTGGGTGAAAATATATTTTTTACTGTTTTATCACCTAATGATCAAATCACACGTTATACAAGGGATGGACATTTTTTCATCGATGGACAAGGCTATTTGGTAACCGCAGAGGGAGACTATGTGTTGAATCATAATGGCACTCCCATTCAAATTCCAAATGGAAGTTCATTAAAAGTAGATGCAATGGGTAAACTGATAACTGAGGATAACGGTGGACGAATCACAGACTTAGGGTACCTGCAATTAGCAAAAGTGAATTCTTTGCAATCGTTAGAAGAAGCAGGAAATAATTTGTATCAAGTTCCTGCTGAACTGTCCAATCAGGCGAATAATATCATCGAAAATTTGGACATGCAGAGTCCAAACAATCGAAACCTATTTTCGATTCAGCAAGGTAAGCTGGAAGGTTCTAATGTGGATCTTGCGAAGGAAATGGTGCAACTAACAGAAGCACAAAGACAATATCAGTTTCAAGCTAGGGCATTATCTTATTCCGATCAGATGATGGGTATGGCGACTCGTTTACGGGGTTAACTTTTTGAAAAAAAGGTTGTGAAAGAGGAAATGCAATCAGGACAAGGACAATACAAAGTACGCTCAAGATCTGAAAGGCATCAACTTGAAGCCAAAAAAGAAAAGCAAAATAAAGAAGTTAAACCAAGAACTAAGGCGAAGACCCATCAATTAGCATTATTACTCATGGTCGTAGCCATCATTGCACTTTTTGTAGGATCTATGATCGGCTATGGTGTTCTAGGAAAAGGGAATCCCTTACAAGTACTAAACCCAGGTACTTGGATTCATATATATCGATTAATTTTTGGTTAAATAACTTTCCTCAGTCATCTTCCGGTCGTTAAATATCAGAAGATGACTTTTTTCGTTGAAAGAATTTCTTCAACTTTGTCAACTTGTAGGAGGGGATGGAGTGAATCTACCCAATTTATTAACGACGATTCGCTTTTTCTTAATACCCTTATTCGTAATCGTTTACTTCTCAGGGCAAGAATTCGTTGCTTTTGGTGTTTTACTTTTAGCAGGTATTACGGATATTGCTGATGGCTATATCGCAAGGAAGCATAATTGGGTAACTGATATTGGAATTTTGCTAGACCCTTTAGCAGATAAATTAATGATGTTAACGGTGATCATATCTTTGCTCATTTCAGGTAAGATCTCGGTGCTTGTTGCGATTCTGATCTTTATTCGCGATTTTGGAATGATTGTAAGCTCCATCTTTTTTCATTTTCGTGGAAAAAAAACCGTCCCTGCCAATGCTTTAGGTAAAATGACGACCATTTTGTTTTATCTTGCGATCTTATTTATTATTTTTAAGTTCCCGTTTTATATGAAGTTTTTATGGTTTGTGGTTATTTTTGCTTTTTTTACATCGATGATTTATTTATTTGAATTTCGAAAGATGAATAGAAAGAATCAATCAAGATAGCGGCTGTACGATGATGTAGGGCTTATATGTTCGAAAACTCGCTCGCTAAAGCACACATAGGGCACAAGTCACGCTATGCAACTAAAGTTGCAAGTCGTGCTATGTCGCAGCTTTTAGAACATATAAGCCTAAGATACGAAAGAAATGGGATTGTATATTCCAACGCAGCTCCGTTGTCCGCCACTTTCTTTAATAATGATTAGGTAAGAAAGTGGCTACCAAAAGTCGCTGCTTATGGAATATACAATCCCGATATGGCCTGTATGTTCTAACGCTGCTCCTAACCTTACGGTTTTCCTTGAATAGGGAGTACGACATTTAAGGTGTCGCACTCCTTTATGTGAACCCTCCACCAACCAGGGCCGGTAGAGGGGGCACTATTTATTCTAATTCGCTTACTACAAAAATATGCGAAAAGTCAAGTTTTTAGAAATAGCAATTTATGGGAAAATAATGATGATAGAAAATTTATATAAATTTATAGCTGGTAGGAGTTGAAAATGCAAATGTTAGATATTAACCAAATTAAAGAAATTATCCCCCATCGTTACCCATTTTTATTAGTGGACAAGATCATTGAACTAGAAGAAGGAAAGAAAGCGGTAGGAATCAAGAATGTAACGGTAAATGAACCATTTTTCCAAGGCCATTTTCCTGAATACCCTGTAATGCCAGGAGTATTGATTGTAGAGGCATTAGCCCAAGTGGGTGCAGTGGCCATGTTGGTAAAAGAGGAGAACAAAGGCAAACTCGCCTTCTTCACAGGAATCGATAACTTCCGTTTTCGTGAGCAAGTAAAGCCAGGGGACACATTAACATTAACAGTGGAAGTCATACGGATCAAAGGACCAATGGGAAAAGGAAAAGCAACCGCTCAAGTTGGAGAAAAGGTTGTGGCCGAGGGCGAGATTATGTTTGCGATAGGGAAGTAAGATTTAGGGTATAACATTTAATGGAAAATTAAAATGTTAGGTCAAAAATATTAAAACAAATGATGAATGAAAATATAGGACTATTGAATGAAAATTAATGAAAATCAATTACAGAAATGGAATATAAACAAAAAACTTATACTAGGAAAAATAAAGGAGCAGAATATGCCTAGGAATGCAGTAAAAATTACCTTAGTAATAATGATAATAACAGCAATTAGTAGAGTATTAGGTTTTTTTAGAGAAATGGTCATTGCAGCGAAATTTGGTGCGGGAATTGAATCAGATGCATTTTTTATCGCATACATGATTCCAGGAACAATTTTTGCTGCAATAGCTACTGCAATAGGTACAACTTTTATTCCCATATATACAAAGAAAAATGGATTAAAAGAAAGGCTAGTATTTACGAATAATTTAATCAATATTACTAGTATAATAGCAATAATTATAACTATTATCTCAATGTTTTTCTCAAATTATCTTGTCTCAATTTTTGCACCTGGCTTTTCAGGGAGTGGCTTTGACCTTGCAGTTAAATTAACTAGAATAATGATGACGATGTTGCTCTTTTTAACGCTAAATTCAATTTTCGCTTCGATTTTACAAAGTCATGAGCGATTTTATATAACTGCTGGATTAGGAATTCCGTTTAACTTAATCATTGTAGGTTATTTAGTTCTCTATGGTAACTCTCTTGGGATTGCTGGATTAGCTTGGATTGTAGTTTTAGGAGTGATTGGTCAAGTCATTATTCAAGTACCTTCACTAATAAAAACAGGCTGGAGATATAAAGTGATTTTAAACTGGAAAGAAGAAGGTTTTCAACAAATCATTAAATTAGTTGGACCAGTTATACTTGGCGCTATGGTTGGTCAAATAAATGTTATTGTTGATCGAATGCTTGCATCTCACCTAGTAGAAGGAAGTATATCAGCTTTAAATTATGCAAACCGTTTAAATCAACTTTCATATGCAATTGTAGTGATGGCGATCGTATCAGTTTTATATCCCAGACTTTCTAAATTATTTGCTAGTAATCAAATTGATGCCTTTAAAATGACCACAATGAATGGTTTAGAATCTATGATTATTATTTTGCTTCCGATAACGGTAGGAGGGGGTATATTAGCAACACCTATTATACAATTATTATTTCAACGGGGTGCATTCGATAGTACAGCTACATCAATGACCTCTATAGCATTTGTCTATTATAGTATTGGATTAATTGGTTTAGGGATTAGAGAACTATTAAGTAGAGTTTTTTATTCATTACAAGACACAAAAACTCCAATGATAAATGGAATTATTGCTCTCGTAATAAATATTATCTTAAATTTAATATTAATAAAATATATGCAACACGCAGGTCTAGCTCTAGGATCTTCAATTAGTTTGTTAGTTGCAAGTTTACTTTTATACGGAGGATTAGCAAAAAAAATAGGAAAGCTAAATAATAAATATTTTACTATAAGTTTTATCAAAGCTATGGTTGCGTCTATGATTATGGCGATTTTTGTATATAAACTTTACTATTTTTATGATATTACAAAATACTCACTAATAATTCGTTTTGGCTGGTTATTATTATCGGTTTTATTTGGTGTTTTAATCTATCTCCTCGTTTCTTTACTTTTAAAGCAAAGACTGGTTCTTTTAACTTTTAGTAAAATTTTCAATAATAAAAAACCAAAAGCAGGTACGTTTTAAACTTTATTTCATTCTTTAATATTATTATTCATAATTTTGTAAATTGAAATATGTAGAATTTTGTGGAAAAATTCGTTATAATGTAAACTAGTGTAAAAAAATTACATTATTAATTAAAAAATTACCTTGAACTACAAGATAAAAGGAGTAGGCTGCTCAATTATTATAGAGCTTATTTTTTGGTTTGAAATTCCATTATAAATAAAATGGAATATTTATAGAGGGAGGATTAAAATGACCAAATTAAAAATTGGAGTCATCGGTGCTGGTTCAATGGGAAAAAATCATGTTAGGGTCTATGATAGACTTAAACATGATGTGGAATTAATAGGAATTTATGATGCTAACTTTCAACATTCAAGAAAAATAGCAAAAGATTTCAATACAGTACCATACGAAAATATGGAAGAACTACTTGCTGCCTGTGATGCTGTATCTATAGCTGTTCCCACATCACTACACTATGATATAGCGATGAAGGCATTAAATTTAAATACACATGTCTTAATTGAAAAACCGATAACTGTTCTACCAGAAGAGGCAAAAGAAATTATAGATTTAGCAAATAAAGAAGGTTTAATTGTACAAGTAGGGCATATTGAAAGATTCAATCCGGCTGTTAGAACGTTAGCAGAAATTTTAAAAGATCATAGAGTAATTGGTGTAGATATTCAACGAATGAGTCCTTATGATGGAAGAATTAGTGATGCTGATGTTATTCAGGATTTAATGATACATGATATAGATATTGTTTTAAGTCTATTTCCATCAAAGATAAAAGATGTACAATCATTTGGTAATATCATTTTCTCAAAAGATAAAATTGATTACGCAGTAGCCTCTTTACAATTAGAAAACGATATGATTATTAATCTTACAGCAAGTAGAGTTACACAAGAGAAGATTCGTAGAATTGGAATAACCACAGAAACTGCATATATTCAATTGGATTATATGGAAAAGAAAGTTTTACTTTCTCGAAAAACTAATATGATTGAGGGTAAGGATAAAACAATGACTTATAGGCAAGAAAATATCGTTGAAAAGGTTTATGTTCCTAATGAAGAACCCCTCCTTGTGGAACTACAAGCATTTATTGATAGTATTAAAAATAATAGTGTACCAGTTGTTACTGCTTATGACGGTCTTAAAGCGGTTGAAATGTCCGAAAGAATTAGAAAGCAAGTATATGATAGACTAAATACTTCTTTATTATTAACAAGATAATAAAGTTGGTGTTGGCATTGAAAATTCTACATTTCAACGATATTGCAAATGTATCTAGTACGTTAGTAGAGGCTTCCAAAAGCCATGGAATTTATTCTGAGATATACAGAATTCCATTAGGTAATTATAAAAAAACTTCTATATTAAGAAAGATTGCATTATTTATTAATAGACTAAAAGAAATTAGAAAGTTAAAAAAGTATTTTAAAGAAAATCACTTTTCAGTCCTACATATTCATTATGCGTATTTTGGAATATTGGGTATATTAACTAGAATACCTTATTATTTACATTGTCATGGTACAGATATAAGAGGAAATTTAAAGCACCCAATATTCAAATGGATCACTTTACTATCCTTAAAAAAGGCTAAAAAAGTCTATTTTAGCACACCGGACTTAGGAGAAGAAGTTTTAAGAATTCGGAAAGATGCTAAATTTATACCAAATCCTATTAATATGAATATGTTTTTTTTAGATACGAATCGTTCAAATGAAAAACAATTACATAGTAAGACGAAAGTTTTAGTAATAAGTAAGTTAGATCCTACAAAAGGAATAGAAATTGCAATTGAAACGATTAATCAGTTAGCTGCTAGATCTGATATCGAATTTACCATGTTTAATTTTGGTGTAGATCATATAAAATATTTAAACTTACTTCAAAACAGAGAAAAGATTAAATTCATCGATAAAGTTCCTTATTCGGAAATACCTAAATTAATAAGTGAACACGATATTGTTATTGGCCAGCTAAAGTTGGGTGCTATTGGAATGTCTGAATTAGAAGCTTTAGCTGTAGGAAGGCCAGTAATATGTAAGTTTGATTATGATGGATTTTATGATGAAATATCCCCTTTTATTAAAGTAAATAATTCAGAAAAATTATTAGAGGCGATTACCTACCTAGCAGATAACCCTGATATACGAAAAGAAATTGGTGTTCAATCGAGAATTTGGGTAGAAAAGAACCATGATTATAAAAAAGTTTTCGAAAAATTATACAATGATTATCTCTGCTAAATAACTTTATTTAATATACAAGGAGAAGACCGAAATGGACACAAAAAAAATTTTTATTCATCCATCAGCAGAAGTATCAGATCGAGCAAAAATAAGTGAAGGAACAAAAATTTGGAATCAGGCACAAATAAGAGAAGATGTGGAAATTGGGGAGAATTGCATAATCTCAAAAGATGTCTACATTGATAAAGGTGTTAAAATCGGCAATAGATGTAAGATACAAAATGGAATCTCTATTTATCATGGAGTCGAAATTGAAGATGATGTATTTCTTGGACCACATATGGTGTTTACAAATGATCTTTATCCAAGAGCTTATAATGATGAATGGATAGTAACCCCTACAAGAATAAAAAAAGGTGCATCGATCGGGGCAAATGCAACTATTGTTTGTGGTAACGAAGTAGGTAGATATGCAATGGTAGCCGCAGGGGCCGTCGTTACAAAAGATGTGCCAGACTATGCCTTAGTTGTAGGTAACCCAGCAAGAATTATAGGTTATGTTTGCGAATGTGGAAGGAAAATGGAACAAATTGAAGAAGATGTATACAAATGTAATACATGCAACACTACAAAAGTAATAAAATAAAATATTAAAAATATTGGAGGATTTATAATGATACCTATAGCTAAACCCCTAATATCTGATCTAGAAAAAAAACTAGTAATGGAAGTACTAGATAGTGGAGTAATAGCATCAGGAAAATACGTAGAACAATTTGAAGAAAAATTTGCCGACTATTTGAAAGTTAAGTATGCTGTTGCAACTTCATCTGGTACAACGGCGTTACACGCTGCAATTGAAGCTTTAAATCTTCCAAAGGACTCGGAAATTGTTACTACTCCCTTTACATTTATAGCAAGTAGCAATTCTATTTTATATAGTGGACTAAACCCAGTCTTTGTAGACATTGATGAAAAAACATTTAATATTGACCCGAATAAGGTAGAGAATGCTGTTAAAGAAAATCCTAAAATACGTGCAATCTTAGTTGTTCATTTATATGGTCTACCCGTTGATATGGATGCAATTATGGAAATCGCCAATCGATATGACCTAAAAGTAATTGAAGATTGTGCACAAGCTCATGGTGCTGAAATAAATGGTAAAAAAGTAGGGACTATTGGAGATGTAGCAACTTTTAGTTTTTATCCAACAAAGAATATGACAACAAGTGAGGGAGGAATGGTTGTAACAAACAATGAAGAAATCTATAAAAATACTAAACTTTTAATTAACCATGGCTCTCCTGAAAGATACAACCATACAATATTGGGTTATAATTACAGAATGACAAATATTAGTGCTGCTATTGGGTTAGGTCAACTCGAGAGACTTGATGAGTTTAATAATGCTAGAATTAAAAATGCAATGGCATTAAATGAAGGGTTAAAAGATATTGATTGGCTAGTTACACCGTATACTCCTGAACATTATAAACACGTTTACCATCAGTATACAGTTAAAGTATTAATCGATCGTGATAAAGTAATTCAAGCTTTACAAGATAACCAAATTGGCTATGGTATTCATTATCCAAAACCGCTACATAAACAAAAAGTATATACGGATAGGGGTTACGCTGGTCTAAGCTTACCAATATCTGAGAAGATGGCTGAGCAAGTACTTTCTTTACCTGTTCATCCAGCATTGAAAGATGAAGATATTGGTACAATTATTTCTGTTTTAAATAGTATTTAATGGAGGCTAGTAATGAGCAAAAATATATGGATAGATCTTACAAATTCACCACATGTTCTATTTTTTAAAGGTATCATTAAAGCCCTAATCGATCAAGGTCATAATGTAACCGTAACAGCTCGAGATTATGCACAAACTCTCCCGTTATTAGATGAATACCAAATAGATTATATTCATCTAGGAAATCATATGGGAAAAAACAAATTTAAAAAGGTACTGGGCTTATTTAAAAGAACGTTACAACTATATAGATTTTCAAAAGGTAAGTCATTTGATTTAGCATTAAGTATGGGATCAAATGATTTAGCCTTTGTTGCATTTTTAAGAGGAATTCCACATGTAACATCTTTTGATTATGAGTATGTTTTTGCACATAATATAAATTTTAGATTAGCAACAAAAATTTTAAAGCCATCTGTTATACCTTTTGAACGAATTAAAAAATATGGAGCAAAAAAGGAAAAAATTATCGATTTCAATGGGTTAAAAGAAGATTTTTATATCCATGAATATAATTATCAAGAAGGATATTTAGTGAAAAAATTAGGATTAGATCCTTCTAAGGTAGTTATAACGTATAGACCACCTGCAACTCAGGCACATTATCAACAAAACAACTACGATATTTCCATTAAATTATTAAAATATCTTTCCTCTAATGAAAATTGTTATATAATTGTTGTTCCAAGAACTAAAGATCAAATAGAATTTTTTAATTCTCTAAAATTACCGAATGTAATTATTCCAAATGAGGTTCTTGATGGATATAATTTGATCAACTGTTCTGATATTGTAATTAGTGCTGGAGGAACTATGAATCGTGAAGCTGCTGCTCTGCAAATTCCAGTATTTACAATTTATAAAGGTGGAATAATGGGGGCCGTTGACCAATACCTTATAAATAGTGGTAAAATGATAGAATTAAAATCAGAAGAAGATTTTGGTAAAATTAAATTTGTAAAAAGAAAAAAAGATTTTAAAAAAGATAAAAAAAATCAATTAGACTATATTCAGATATTAAAACAATATGAATTAATATAATATAAAAAGAGGGGAATATTTTGAGTAAGGTTAGCTATGAAACTCGAGCTACTACCGTTTCACAAATAAATACAAATTACTCCTTTTACATTTATGTTAAACGTACTTTTGATATTATCGTATCTCTTTTACTCATTTTATTATTTTTACCAATATTTTTAATTGTGGCAGTCTTAATCCGATTAGAATCAAAAGGGCCCGTTTTTTTTCTGCAAGAACGTGTAGGACAATTTGGAAATACATTTAAAATTATTAAATTTCGAAGTATGTTAGTTAATGCAGAGGAAATCTTGCCAACACTCAAGGAATTTCAAGAAAGAAAAGAAGTATATGTGAAAATGAAAAACGATCCAAGAGTAACAAAGATAGGATCTATCATTAGAAAACTGAGTTTAGATGAGCTTCCTCAGCTAATCAATGTTTTAAAAGGTGATATGAGTCTAGTTGGTCCTCGACCATTAATTCAAAGTGAGATAGAACATTGTACAAAGGAACAACTTGTTAGACTGAATGTGAAACCGGGTATTACGGGTCTAGCCCAAATTAGTGGAAGAACTGATGTAACCTTTGATCAGCTTCTTACTCACGATATTAACTATGTTAAGAATCAATCACTTAAATTAGACTTGATAATCTTATTGAAAACAATTCCCTATGTGATTTTAGGTAAAGGGGCATATTAAAAAATATTGTATAATTATAGTTAATTTTTATACAATAAACAATATTTTCCTTGAATGTAATTGCTTTTTTGTTTATTACTTTTTTGTTTATTAAAGGGGTGTCTATAAAAGGTTATTATAGAGGAGTAAATGGTCATGAGGAATAGAAAGAAAAAAAAGAAGAATAGTAAATGGATCAAATGGTCATTATTAACAATTATTGTCTTACTTTTAGGGACAATAGGATATACATATTTTAGAATTAATAATGCTATGAACAAAATATATAACCCAATTAATCGGGTCCATTCTGAGGTTGATACAGCTATCAAACCGGACTATGTAAAAACTTTTTTGGTACTCGGTTTGGATAAGCGACCAAATACTAATGATAAGGGTAGAACTGATGTTATAATGTTAATCGTTATGAATGATAAAACAAAAAAAATAACAATGGTTTCAATCCCACGAGACACATATGTGGAGATTGCCGGTAAGAACCGTAAAAGTAAGATAAATAGTGCATACGGTTTTGGAGTAGGTACTACAATTGCCACAGTTGAAAACTTTACTGGCATCCCTATAGATCATTATGTTTTATTCAACTTTAATGGTTTTGTGAAAGCAGTAGATGAAACCGGTGGACTTCGGTTAAACGTAGATCAACCAACTGCAGAGAAGATAAATAACCAATTTCCTGAAGTACATTTACCTTATGGTGACAATCAATTATTAAATGGTACACAAGCACTTTATTTTTCAAGGTTTAGACATGATAATAAGGGTGATTTTGGTAGAAACGATAGACAACAAGAAGTGCTTAAAGCATTTTTAGATCAAAGTAAAAATATACGGTCTCCATTGAAAATTAATAGTCTCCTTGATGTTCTAGGTGATGATGTACGTACGGATATGGATAAATCCACTATTTATAGCATTGCTTTTGATTTAAATAGTTATTCTAGTAAAAACGTCGAACAATTAAAATACAAAGCTACGACTGGTTCGATTGATGGTATTTCTTATGTATTTATCTCAGAGGAAGAGAAAGCGAGAATATCAGAGATATTAAAAAATAAGATGAGTGAGAATTAAAAGATTCTTATTTTTAAAAAGGTGAATTCAATGTATTATTAAATATATAAAATATATTATTTAATTAGTTAACAAATTAAATAATACAGTAAAGTCTTACTCAACTTTCGCACCCTAAATTAGGTAAACAAGCCTTGATATAATTAGGCAAAGTAGCTATCCAATGTTGTACTTGTTTGGTGTTAGTATAGTTTCATGGACACAACTTAGCTAAGTCCCTTACAATAAAAATTGGGAGAGGATGTGTCCGTGATGAAACGCAAGAAATATAATGATGATTTTAAAAAAACAATTGTCTTCATACGGATTTAGGTACACAATATACAAATGATGAGTTTGAACAATACGTAAAATCTCAAGGCATCACACAATTATTCATCCGCAAAGGCTGTCCTTATGACAATGCCTGTATAGAGTATTTCCTTGCGATTTTGAAGAAAGAAAAAGTCAATCATGTGCAATATCCAGACTATCATTCTGCCAAACTAGCCTTATTTCAGTTCATCGAAGGATGGTCAACAGAAAAAGAAACTTAACTATTTTGTGTTCAAAATATTGATTAAAATCCAGACTAATGGAGGCATTCTTGGTGAATCTTTTAAATGATATCAAATATAATATATTTTTTTTGGTACTTATAATATTAGTGTCAATAGCTTTAACCCAATATAGTACGGAATTATTATTATTATTCATGTTATTCTCTTTTTTATTTATTCTTTTAAGAATTAAAAAAATGGATCTATTAGTTAACCCCATTGTTTTATTTTTTTGGTTTGCTTTACTTTATATTTTCATTCCTTTTAGTAGGTTGCCAGATATTACATACGATGTTATATCTAAATTTAATATTAATATTCTTTATTTTAAACCAAATGTAATAACATTATTTATATATATATCTAGTCTAATTCTGTTAGTTTTATCTTTTATTATTGGATCTAGATTTAATTTTAAAAATTTACCTGATTATCATAAATTTACTAATAAGATTAGTAAATTGATAATCATTGTTTATCTTATTTCTGTTTTAGCTGTCTTTATCCAGTTATTTATATTACACGATATACCATTAATTAATGTATCCTCTAGATGGTTTCTTTCACCAAAACTTGTTTATCTTGCTTCCTTACAGATTATTTTGATACCTATTTTAAATGTAGTTTATCCTAGAAAAAAGAAAATAATTTTAGTGTTGTTATTGTTCTCTTTAATTCTATTATCATTATTAGGAGCTAGAAATCTCCCTATTAAACTTCTAATTGCTTTTTTCATCACTGAAACATATATTAATAAAAAAAATATATTTAAAATATCAATTTTTTTTACGATAGGTGTACTAGTTATTGCTTTTACTGTTGGAATACTTACAAAAAGTGGGATTTATGGGATGAAAACTTCTGCATTATTAGGCCTTGGTTTGTTTTATACTGATAGTATAGGCCCCTTATACAATCTACAAGAGATTATAGAAAAATCTGGTCCTTTAGGTTATTTTCATGGCAAATTACTTTTTGATACTTTATTTGGAATAATCCCTGGAACAAATTTCGAATATGCAAATTATCAAATCGGTTCTTTCTTAAATGGCAGACAAATGGTATATGTAGGCGGAAAGTTAATTAATAGGTCAGTTTCCTTAGCTCCAACCTTCATAGGAGCTAGTTATGCTGATTTTGGTTTTATTGGGGCGTATCTAAATGTTTTTTTCTATGGCACATTACTGGGTATCTTACATAATCTAGCAAAAAAGAATATATTCGCCATTCCTTTGTTAGCTACGATATTTTCATACTTATTAGTAGGTATAAATGTAGGTTGGTATGATCCAACACTATTTATATATATTATAGCTACTCTAATCATACTGTCTCTTTTGTTTTTAAAAGTAAAATGTTTTCCATACAAATAATTTCTTAAAATAACAATACAAAAGCAATTTTCCTAAGACGGTGTTAAATCCAATAGTTAAATCCCCAATATAGCCGGAATAAAATTAAAAACCATAGTGTCATAAGAGGAGCTATGGTTCATAATTACGATAAGGGATTTTTTCAAAAGATAAGAAAGCATCCTACTTTTTGTGAAGATTTGCTTTCACAAACTGCGCGAATATTTGACTCAGATCCTTTGAAATCATACTCATCTACTAATCTTCGATTAATTCTTGCAGCTGTATGTTTTTGTTTTTCCCAACGTATAAGATCATCTTCGAGCCATTGATCAATGATCGGTAATACACGTTTCGTCTCATCCGAATAATCCTTGATACCTTTATAGATTTTCTGCCGATTCAATGTAGTTGGGGGTTCATTTGTCTCTGGGATAACCCTTCTACCTAATGTAAAAATTTGATATTATGAAAAATAAGAAATTCCATTAAGTGTGGGTACAAGATTTTGATGCAATGGATGATGGAGACCTTTCGGTTCCACCTATGTTTACTAGTGAAAACTGTGGGGATGTTAATGTCAATCAAAAAGTTTACCACCCCGTTTAAATAAAAACCACTGATCAGTGGTCAATTTTTAATGTTCTTCTTGCAAACTTTGTTTAAAGCGGTAGCTATTTCCATTCATTGGGAAAATATATGCCCTATGAGTTAAGCGATCAATGAGGGCAGCTGTCATTTGCTCATCTCCAAAAACCTGGGTCCACAAAGAAAATTCACGGTTACTTGTAATAATCATGCTTCCACGTTCATATCTTTGTGAAAAGAATAGTAATAATTGTTCAGATCCTTTTTGGCTGTATGGAATATAGCCATTTGATATGGATAAGTGCTTCTTTAATTCACATACATACCTGCGAATCGTTGATTCGCCTCCAGAGAAATCATATTCATCAACTAATCGTTGATAGATTCTGCGGGCTGAGTGTTTTTGCTTAGGAAGAGCCTTTTCATCATCCTTAAGCCAAGAGATAATAATGTCCTTTACAGAATCAACGACAGGTTTTGGTTTAGGCTTTTCCGTTTGGTACCGTGGAATTTCTGTTGAATTTAACGCTTTTCTAATCGTTTGACGAGCGTAACCAGTTTTTCGTGATATTTGACGTATTGACTTCCCTTTTACAAAGTATTATTTTCTGATAAACTCAATATTAGCCATCTCTAGCATATCCTTTCCTCCCGTATTTAAGATCTCGTCAATCTAAAGATACAGGAAAATTTGCTAGAGGTGGTCAATTTTTTAGTGATCACAAACCACTAAAGTGGTCAACTTTTACATTATCACTGACAGGGGAAGAAATGTATCCTGAATATTATAAAGGAATACATGGTGTCGAATATCGACTAAGTGATATTAAACCTACCAAATAAAAAGGACCGGGCTTTGCCCGGTTTTTCAAACGTTTTTTTATCCTCTACAAAAATTTGCTGCAGAACTCTGTACTTTTATTTTGCAATTAACAATCTATTCAGTATCTCTTCATATACACGAATTAACTTATCTCTTTCAGAATTCCAATTATATTCATGAATTGCAGCGTCTCTCCCTTTTCTCCCCATACCTTCTGCTTCTTCTGGATGTTCCAATAGCCAATTGATGGCATTGGCAATTTCATTTGGATTCATCGGATTTACACATATTCCGCAATGATGCTTTAAGACAATTTCTTCCCATAACGGAAAGTTGGATGCAATGACAGGAATTCCTGCAGCCATATATTCAAACATTTTAATCGGAAGAGAATCAATGAAATTCTCAATGGGATGAAGGACAACTAAACCCGCTTTCGATTTCGCTAAAGTCTGAGCTACTTCTTTTCGGTCAATTTGTCCTAATTCGATCACATTCTTCCATCCATCCATCTTTTTCGCCCTTTGGTGTTCATCTTCAGTGAAAAACTTACCCGCAAGGTATAAACGACTATTGGTTTGTGTCATGGCATCAACCATTTCAAACAATCCTCTTACGCCAGTAATTCCACCAACATAACATACCGCATTTTCCTTTGTAGACCAGTCGATGGCATTGTCCAGAAATTCTTCAAGGATGGGATAATTGCTTACATTCACCGTGTTACAGCCTAATTTTTTAAAGCGTTCGTTAATGTAGGGAGTCGCAGTAACAACAGCATCAAATCGCTTAGCTGAGAAATTTTCAAATTTTTCAAATACCCAGGATATGAGTTTTCTTAGTGGTTTCTTAATCCAGTATTTACTTAATATCTGTCTGGGAACATCCTCATGTACATCATAGATCACTTTTTTCCCTTGCAGTTTCAGAAGAAGGCCAATCGGAATCAGCTCTGGATCATGAAAATGGTAGAGCTTCGCATCAAGTGAACGAGCCTTTTGATAAACGTTCCAAACCGTTTTGGTCATCCGAGCCAACCGTCCACCCTTACTTTTTTGCACGTGATGAAGATGAACGCCATTGATGATCTTTTCATCTGCTTCCGGTACGACAAAATGAGTCTCATAATCGGCAGAAGCCAATGAACGACATTCCTTCATAAAAATCCGGGTATCTAGATAATGGTGTACAGAGGAGAGATGACAGATTCTAGTTTTCGCCATGATGAAGCACCGCCTTATAGAGATCGATGGTTTGTTGAACATTTTCTTTCCAAGTCAGTTGATCATAAACCATTTTTCTTGCATTTTGACCCATTTCTTCTCCTTTTGTTGGATCTGAAAGCAAATCATCTAATGCCTTAACTAAACTTTCTACATCTTTTGGTTTTACTAATACCCCCGTTACTCCCTGTTGAATGACATCTTCAATTCCTTCTCCAACGACTCCAATCACCGGTTTGCCAAAAGCCATAGCTTCGATATAAGCAATACCAAAGCCTTCTTTCCAGCTTGGCAGGGAAAAAATCTCACACGCTTGCATATATTCTAATGCTTTTTCGTGAGGCAATCGGCCGAGAAATTTCACATGTTCCTTAATCTGAAGATCTTCAGCTAATTTTCTCAAGCGATCTCTTTCCGGTCCGTCGCCCACAATATAATATTTTAAATTGGGATATTTGTTTTTCAGTTTACTGACGGCATATAAATTCAAATCGATCCCTTTACTCGGATAGAGGTTGGATACACTTAAGATCATTCGTTCATTTGACGGTATTTTTTTACTGTGAGTTGAACTGATCTTCTCTAGGTTCATTCCATTGTGGATCACAACCGATTTACTAGAGTAGCCAATCTCTTGATCCGCAATCCGTTTTAATTTTGAGCTTACGAGGATGATTTTATCTGCTTTTTGAAAAGTTTCAGTTATTTTCGCTTTACACTTCTTATTCCGATAAATGGTATGTTGTAAGTCTTGGCCATGAATGGTAACCACGAAAGGAACATGAAATTTTTCTTTCAGTTTAATTGCCGCAACCCCATCAGGCAAAGCGACATGAGCGTGAATGAGTTCAAAAGGGAACGTTTGATAGAGCTTGGCAATGACATTTTTCATCCCTAGATAAAAAAAATCGCCGTAGTATTCGAATAAATAGGAATGAGGCAAATTTAAATATCGCGTATAAAAAACCTCAATCCCATCGATCTGACTTTTTCTTGGTATCTTCGAATATTGATTCCACTTTTTACTTAATTGATTGAAAGGAAAAGGAGCCCAAGGAATGGGTGAAATTACCTTAACTTCATGACCTTGACGAACCAAAGTTTTGACTTGTTCATGCACGAAAATCCCAGAAGTCATATTAAAGTTAGAAGGGTACATATGCGAAATTACTAAAATCTTCATTCAGCTAGGGCATTCCTTTCCTGCTTGAGATATAAATAATTTAAATAGCCAACCGTAAAGGCAAAGAAAAGCCATTGTGGTCCAAAGGCAATGATTGTGCTTGAACTCGTACTTGCTAGGAAAAATATAACTAATCCGATGATTAATGATTCTGCGATCATCTTCTCGTTTCGATCAGTCAGGGTATGATATTGTTTTTTTAATAGGATGATTAGCGATAAATAGAACAGGACATATCCCGAGAAAATAAGGATTCCATAATTGACCAAAAGCTCAAACCACCAGTTATGAACATTGACGATTTTAGCCGTGTCATAGACTCGAAAATGTGCCATGTGGTATTCCGCGTTTCCTGCACCAACGCCAAAACCATAATGATCATATAAAAAGAGTAGAGAATTCTTTATGAGATTTGTTCTTACATTCACCGATTCCTTTCCTTGATCATGGACAAATAGGCTATCAATTTGAACCTTTAATGTATCTAAAGCAGAATGGAAAGGCTCAGGAAATAGAAAATATAGTACCATAGTTCCAGATAGCGTAAGAACAATTAAAAATAGTTTTTCTCTCCTTTTCATAAAGAAAAAGAACCAAAATGCGACTCCCATTGCGATCGCAAGATAATTCGAACGAGAATAGGTTAGGAAGACTAAAGATAAATTGAGTAAAGATAAGATAATACCAAATAGAGAAACCAATAGATTTCGTCCATAGCGAATTAAGGTCAATGTAAACGGTAGACTTAACGCTAAATAGGTTGCAAAATCATTTTGGTTATGAAAGATAGCAGTTGGCGTAAAACGCTGTTCATTGGTTAAACCCGCAAGTGTCGAGACGCTTAATTGCTGTCCGGTTAATACATTCCATAACCCCACTAAAATTAATACCGTTAATATGAATATCCATAAACGATAAAAATGGATATAGTCCCGTTTCTCAATAAAAAAGAAAACAACAAAGATAATGAGTGAAAAGCCGACAAATAAATGGTTAATATGTTTTACGGCATCAATGGTTGAATCTGCCCAAAGCAAAGATATGATGGAATAAACAAACCAAAAAATGAGAAACCAGACAAGGAGTCTTACTTTTAAATTAGTAATGGATATCTCCCCATCATTTTTTAACAATAATAGAACGAAGATGACCCATAAGGCATATAACGTTATTCTAAATAAAGATAAAGAGATTGGGCCAATATTCACATTAAAAAAAGCAGGACCTAAAACGGCAGCACCTAAAATAAAAAACAGAAGTATTTTTGAAATCGACCAAACTTTCAGTTGCAGTATCTTCTCCATCTAAAACCACTCTCTAATAATTTAGAAGGATGACATCATGCCATCCTCTTTTTGTTATGTTGAATTGGTTCTACATTGTTCTCTTCCAATATTCTCTTAAAAATGCAACAAAACCAGCAATGACGAATCCGACCATTCCAGCTAAAACCACGTTTTTAACCAAGATTTTCAATAATGAAGAACTCGTTTCAATAACCGGTTGTTCCATCGATACCGTCAAACCTGTTTCTTTCGCAATTTGCGGTAATCTTTTCTCCACCTTTTGTATTTCTTCATATTGGGACTTTGCATTATTTAATGCAATTTTATTACTAGATAGATTTTGAACATACATAATGTAAGCGGGATTCGGTTCCACTTTCGAAGATTGGTAAGCAATCGTTTTATCTACAGTAGCCATTTCCTTTTGCAGTCGATCGATTTTCGTTTCTAACAGACCAATATTAAATTCTAATTGATGTTTAATGGAAGATAATTTATTATGAATCATCTCAAAGTTTTGTTTTTCAACAAAGCTTTGAAAATCTTGGTTTACGATTTCTGCAAACTTTACTGCTTCTTCTTTTGTACTTGCCGTAACTTTAATCGTTAAAATATCTGAATCAGGAACCATGTCAAATGCGATCATCGATTTTAATGAAGAACCCGTGACTTGTTTAAATCTTGGAGATATCTTTCTTACTTCCTCGACTAGTTTTGTATTATTTGTTAACTCATTCGTATACTCAGTCAGTAAGGTATCGATTTTTACAACAGGATACTTAGAATCAGGTCTTGTCACCACATCAGGAAACTGAATGTTTGCTGATGAATTATATGTAGGAACGATGACTGCATTGAGTAAAGGTTCAATCGTAAAATTGCTCTCTGCTCCTTCTACTTGCTTCACTGTAGCCTCTGTTGTTACATTGACGATCGGTTTTGTGAAAAGGAAACTATATGCAGCTGCTAAAATAACAAAGATGAGAATCGAAGATAAGATGAACTTTTTGTTTCTTAAAAGTGTCTCAATCATATCTCTTAAGGATATCTGGTCAATTTTTGAACTCGCCATAATAACCACCTTTTAATGTTTACAATATGTTGCCTTATGATATCATAGCGTTTTATTTATTTCTTTGCAACCTAGTGAAGAAACATAATAAAAGACAGGGTTTGAGTGAAATAGTAAAATGAGAATGTTAAACAGACATTACTAATATTCTATTGTGAATGGAATTAAACGTGATTGGAAATGAAGGTATCATCACATTAAAGCCAAAAAGAACACGGAAGAAATACACATTGGAAGAACTAATATCACAGATTACACCTGAAAATCGACACGAGGAAATTGATTTTGGGATAGAAGGGCGTGAATTGATTTAATGCCAGCAGACGTACCAGAGAGAGGCGATCTCGTTGTTTTAAACTTCAATCCACAAGCTGGTCATGAGCAGGCTGGGAGAAGGAATGCTATTGTTTTATCGCCTAAAGAATTCAATCAAGCAACAGGATTTATAGCTGTTTGTCCGATTACCAATCAAAAGAAGGGTTATCCCTTCGAAGTGGATTTACCAAAAGAAGGAATATCCCTTGATGGCGATGGCTATCCAATAACAGGGGTAGTTTTAACTGATCAAAGTGAACCACTCACCACTTAACTATCGCTTGAAGTGGGAGCTTCTCAGCTCCACGACGAAAGCAACCTTTCATCTCCCTGAGCGTGACTTCGGGTCGTTCCAACCCTAGATGTCCGACAATTCGGAGTTCTTTTGTACCTTGGATATTTTACGCATGGAAGGATCAGCTTGGTTTTCGCATTTTATTTTCTCCATGCAACCCCATATATCCAGTTATCAAAGAACGTATGTTCTTATTCATTATAACATATGTTCGTGTGTTTTTCAAGATGGCAACAATTCATCTCCCACCTAAATAGGATAGGGGACTTCTTGTTGCATTAGGTTAAATCATTGGATTGGAAAGCTCGTAATCTAAAAATTTTAAAGAAGTATAATCCAGAAGATGAACAAATTGAAGAAATAGATAAAATAATCGATGAATGCCTAGCGAAAATAGAAACATATCTGACTTGACATAATCCTTTCTCTTTCAGAAAGGGTTATTTTTTGTACTTTAAAGTTTCTTGATAATTTTTGAGAAGCTAATTTAGTTGGGCAGGTGTCGAAAAACAAATAAATTTATTGGTGAAGTTAGCAAAATTGAATGAACAAAAACTACGTTTGTTCCAAAAAAAATAGGAACATCTATAAATAGACAGAGTTTGAGTGAAATAGTAAAATGAGAATGTTAAACAGATATTACTAATATTCTATATGTGAAGGAACATCAACATGGGGAAATCAAATAGTTTTATTAGGAATAGTACATCTACCTTAATAAGGCAAGTGACGAGTATTCTAATTGGACTAGTCACTCAAATTCTGATTGCTAGATATTTAGGAGCTGATGGGCAAGGGAAATATGCTTTAATTACCTTATTATCGACGTTACTCTTCACTTTTTTCAACTTAGGGGTAGGGGTTTCTAGCGCTTATTACATCGGTCAGGGAAAGGTGAAGTTAAGTTCCATTTATAAAACGAACAATATTTCTGCACTCGTGTTGGGTGCGATTTCCTTTTTCGTAGGTTTAGTCGTTATTTTTTTCTTCCATGAGCAATTTTTTAGTGGAATATCACAAAGCTATTTATTGCTGACATTATTGATTTTGCCAATTTTGTTCATGAACCAATTCATTCAAACGGTCTTTCAAGGGGTTGAAGATTTTATATCATATAATGTGATTGGTTTATTGAATCAATTAACGATTTTACTAGTTTCGATTCTTTTGATCGTTGTCTTTGATTTTGGCATAAATGGTGCTGTTTTTGCCTTTTTATTTGGGCAGGTGATTACCTATATCGTAAGTGTATATCTTGCAAAGAAACGGCTTTCTTTAGGAATAAAGGATGGTGAGTTCTCCTATTCTTATTTTAAGGACTCTTTGACATATGGTATCAAAGCACATTTATCCAACGTCATGACTTTTTTGAATTATCGTGTCAGCATGCTGATTATTTCTTATTTCATCAATCCCGCTGCGGTGGGAATTTATAATAATGCGGTAAGTATTGCAGAAAGAATCTGGATTTTCTCAACATCCATATCACTTGTTTTGTTTCCAAGAATCTCCTCTTATAAGAAAGAGGAAGAAAGGAACGCTTTGACCTCAATTGTGAGTAGAAATGTTTTACTATTATCTGTGTTCATTGGCGTTGTTTTCTACCTTCTATCAGATTTCATTATCCTTTTATTATTTGGTAAGGAATATATTTCAGGATCGATGGCCCTTAAATTACTACTACCTGGAATTATCCTTGGATCGACGACGCGAATTATATCCAATGATTTGTCAGGTAGAGGTAAGGTAGAGATTAATATGTACACCTCATTTATTACGGTTGCTTTGAATATCGTTTTAAATTTAATCATGGTGCCACGATTGGGAATCAATGGAGCGTCACTTGCATCAACGATTACCTATGGTATGGATTTTTTCATCAAAGTCATTTTATTTAAACGAATTACAGGTGTTCCCTATCATAAATTTTTATTGGTAGGACAAGAGGATTTTCAAATGTATGGAAGACTCATTCATAAAGTCTCAATCAGAGTAAGGAAGGTTTAGTGTCTTACTAGCTGCTGAAAAATGTCAATATTTTGGCACAAAAAAATATATCCAAATATATTGGACAAGTGTATAATGTATTGGTGTATTTGTGAAGTTATTTATATTCATCTAGATATGGTTAAGACTATATATGAGTGATAAAACAAGGGGGATTATCTATGAATTTCGCTATTGTCGGTTGTGGACGCATTGCACCAAAACATGCAGAATCGATTATGGCGCTAGAAGAAGCAAATTTAGTAGCGGTTTGCGATATTATTGACGAAAAAGCAGAAGAGTTTGCGAAGAAATATAATGCGAAGAAATATTTGAATTATGATGAAATGTTAGAAGATCCAGAAATTGAAGTCGTCAATATCTGTACACCAAGTGGTCTTCATGCAGAAATGGCGATTAAGGCGATTGAAAAAGGAAAACATGTGATGGTTGAAAAACCGATTGCGATGACGGTGGAAGATGCAAATCGAATCATCGAAGCGGCGAAAAGAAAAGGAGTAAAAGCAGCAGCTGTCCATCAAAACCGTTTCAATGACGCAATTCAAAAAACAAGACAAGCTTTAGAGGCAGGCCGCTTTGGCAAAATGTCTCACGGAGTGGCGAGCATCCGTTGGAACCGGAATCAGGCCTACTATGATCAAGCTTCTTGGCGGGGAACCAGAGAAATGGATGGCGGTACTCTTATGAATCAATGTATTCATAATATTGACTTATTACGTTGGATGATGGGACCTGTGAAAAAAGTTTATGGCAATACAGCAACCCGTTTCCGTCGTATTGAAATGGAAGATGTAGGAGTAGCTGTTCTTGAATTTGAGAGTGGCGCATTGGGAGTGATCGAAGGCGCGTCTACGATTTACCCAACGAACTTAGAAGAAACCTTAAATCTTTTTGGTGAAACAGGGACTGTAGTTGTTGGCGGCATTGCTGTTAATCGAATTGAGAAATGGCGCTTTAGCGAGAATTTTAAAGAAGAGG
Source organism: Tepidibacillus fermentans (assembly GCF_004342885.1). NCBI lineage: Bacteria > Bacillati > Bacillota > Bacilli > Caryophanales > Bacillaceae > Tepidibacillus > Tepidibacillus fermentans. Next base: position 104,726 of record NZ_SMAB01000005.1, on the reverse strand, counting down.
AAGAAGCCATTGTCAAAGCGCAAGCAGAAAATCCACCAACCGTTTATGGTTATGGCCATCAATTGATTATCAAAGATTTTATTGATGCAATCAAAGAAAATCGTGATCCTTATGTGACGCTTGAAGACGGAAAGAACGCGTTAGAAATTGTATTAGCGATTTATGAATCAGCTGAAAAGGATCAGCCTGTTTATTTGAATCAAAAATAATTCAATGTAGGAGGATATCGCGCATATGGCTTTAACAGAAAAAGAATTAGAATTGAATCCGATAGCTAAACAGCTATATGACAAGATTGAGAATAAAACAGCAACCATCGGTGTTGTTGGACTGGGTTATGTGGGTTTACCTTTAGCTGTTGAAAAAGCAAAAGCAGGCTATAAGGTGATTGGTTTTGATGTTCAACAAAAACGTGTAGATATGGTGAATCGTGGAGAAAATTATATTGGAGACGTTGTTGATGAAGATCTCGTTGAAATTGTAAAAAGTGGACAACTCAAGGCGACAACGGACTACTCCAAAATTCGTGAAGTAGATACCGTAGCCATTTGTGTTCCTACACCACTTGACGAACATCAACAACCTGACATTTCTTATGTGGAAAATTCGACAAAAGCAATCGCTGAGTATTTACATCAGGGAATGCTCGTTGTATTAGAAAGTACGACTTATCCTGGAACGACGGAAGAAGTCGTGAAACCGATCTTAGAACAAACTGGGTTAAAATGCGGGGAAGATTTCTTCGTCGCTTATTCACCAGAACGTGTCGATCCAGGTAACAAATATTTTAATACGAAAAACACACCAAAGGTGGTAGGGGGTATTACTCCTGCATGTACCACTTTGGCCAGTTCATTATATCGTAATGTACTTGAAGGGGAAGTTCATGAGGTTTCTAGTCCTGCAGTCGCTGAGATGGAGAAAATCTTAGAGAACACCTTCCGTAATATCAATATTGCGCTTGTGAATGAGATGGCGATTCTCTGTCATAAGATGGGAATTGATGTTTGGGAAGTCATCAATGCAGCAAAAACGAAACCTTATGGCTTTATGGCCTTCTATCCAGGTCCTGGTTTAGGTGGACATTGTATTCCCATTGATCCATTCTACTTAACGTGGAAGGCAAGAGAATTTAAGTATCATACACGTTTGATTGAGACTGCTGCCGAAATTAATAACTACATGCCAGAGTTCGTAATCGAAAGAACGATGAAAATCTTAAACGAGGAAAAGAAATCATTAAACGGTTCTAAAGTCTTGTTACTAGGAGCTGCGTATAAGAATGATATTGACGACTTAAGGGAATCCCCCGTTCTCGATATTATCGAGTTCTTGGAGAAATATGGTGCTGATGTTCATTACAGTGATCCATATATTCCACAATTCACCCATAAAGGAATTGAATATCATTCGGTCGATATCACTCCTGAATCCTTAAAAGAGATGGATATTGTCATCTTAACGACCAATCATAGTGATTTTCATTATGAAATGATTGCGGAATCGGCACAAATCATCTTTGATACACGCAATGCTTTTTCTAGGGTAAAAGATATCAAAGCGAAGTACTATAAGTTATAATGGGAATTAGGTTTTAGGCACCGCACAGTTTCGGTGCCTCTTGTTTATTCTCTCATTGGATGGTGAACATCTTTGAAGATTTTGTTTTTGACACAATATTTTCCACCAGAAGTTGGCGCTCCTCAGAATCGAATCTATGAGCTTGCAAAGTTGTTAGTAAAACGTGGTCATGAAGTCACGGTCTTGACGGGGATGCCCAATTATCCAGCGTATGAGATCTTTGATGGCTACAAAGGAAAAATCATACATAAAGAAGAAATGGAAGGAATAAAAGTGGTTCGGACCTGGCTTTATGTCACGAAGAATACAGGGTTTATTCCGCGGTTGATGAACTATTTTTCTTTTACCTTTTCATCGGTATTATTGGGAAGTTTTCTTGTGGGAAGACAAGATATCGTGATTACGGAATCGCCTCCTTTATTTTTAGGAGCATCAGGTTATATCCTAAGTAAACTAAAACGGGCAAAATTTATTTTTAATGTCTCTGATTTATGGCCAGAGTCAGCGGTGAAGTTAGGTGTGTTAAAAAATCAATTATTAATTCGTTTGTCCACTTGGCTGGAGGAGTTTTCCTATCGCAAGAGTCAGTTAATTACGGGGCAAACCCAAGGAATTATTGATGATATTGAACGTAGAGGTTATAAGCATACATTTCTCCTTACCAACGGTACCGATACCAAGTTCTTTACTCCAGAAAATCGAAGTGAAGAGTTACGAAAGGAATGGAACATTTCTGATAAATTTGCCGTTGTATATGCAGGAATCATCGGAATTGCTCAAGGTTTAGACATCATTCTTGAAGCAGCCGATTTATTAAAGGAAAATAGGAAGATTCAATTTCTACTGATCGGAGAAGGTCCTGAAAAGAAACGGTTAATGGAAAAGGCGGATAAGATGGGATTAACCAATATTTCCTTTATCCCGCTTCAAGAAAAGAAGAAAATGCCGAAAATTATTGCTTCAATGGATGCTACCATTGTTCCCTTAAAACGGTTAGAATTATTTAAGGGAGCACTGCCTTCGAAAATGTTTGAAGCATTGGCAAGCGAGCTTCCGATTATTCTTGCGGTTGAAGGCGAAGCACAAAGACTGATTGAGCGATCAGGCGGTGGGATTTGCGTCGAACCAGAAAATGCAAAAGAAGTAGCAGAAGCTGTTTTAAAATTGGCTAATCATCCTGACTTTGCAAAACAACTAGGCAAGAATGGCCGTCAATTTGTGAAAGAATATTATGACCGTGAAGTGATTGTCAAACGACTAGAAGAAAAACTCATTGATCTTGTGAAAAGAGGCGTATAATATGGAGAAGAATATCCCTTATGCACTTCCATGGATTGAGGAAGAGGAAATTGACGAGGTTGTTGCTGCATTACGTTCCAATTGGTTAAGCAAAGGACCAAGAACCGTAGAATTTGAAAAACAATTTGCGAACTACGTGGGATCGGATTATGCCTTGGCATTAAATTCAGCAACAGCAGGTTTACATTTATCCCAGTTAGCGGTTGGTATTGGTCCAGGGGATGAGGTGATTACCACTCCGTATACTTTTGTAGCCACAGCCAATACTATATTACACACAGGGGCCAAACCTGTTTTTGTCGATATTGACCCCGTTACATTCAATATGGATCCTGCATTGATTGAGAGCAAGATCACGAATAAAACCAAGGCGATTATCCCTGTCCATTTTGCCGGGTATCCCGTCGATATGGATCCAGTGATGGAAATTGCCCGCAAATATAACCTTTATGTGATTGAAGATGCCGCCCATGCCGTTTATACCATGTACAAAGGACGGATGGTTGGCAGTATTGGTGATTTAACCAACTTTAGTTTCTATGCCACGAAGAACCTCGTCACCGGTGAAGGTGGCATGGTGACAACCAACAACGAAGAATTAGCTGATAAAATTCGTGTCATGAGCCTTCATGGGATGAGCAAGAATGCATGGAATCGTTATTCTGATAAAGGATCTTGGTTTTACGAGGTGGAGTATCCTGGCTTTAAATACAATATGACTGATATCCAAGCAGCATTAGGGTTAGTTCAGCTAAGAAAATTAGAGAAGCTGCAACAAATCCGTGAAGAATATGCGATGATGTATAATGAAGCCTTAAAAGAGTTCGAAGGATTAACCTTACCTTATTATGATCATATCAACCGTCATGCATGGCATTTGTATGTGATTCGCTTAAAAGATAACTACTTCACCATCGACCGTGCGCAGTTTATTGAAGAATTAAAAGAACGAGGAATCGGTACAAGTGTTCATTTTATCCCTGTACATTTACATCCATATTATCAAAAACTTGGCTTCAAATATGGAGATTATCCATTAGCTGAAAAAGCGTATGAAGCAGCGATTTCGATCCCGTTATATCCGAAGATGACGAAAGAAGAAGTGGAAAGAGTGATTGAGGCCGTTTTTGATGTGGCCAATACCTATAAAAGATAGGGTGATGCGAATGACAACACGAACAGACTCCCCTTCTATAATCACTTTATTTTTTAAAAGACTGTTTGATATTGTCTTTTCTTTATTGGGGCTTATTGGATTATCCCCAGTTTTTCTCCTGATTTATTTATGGATAAAATTCGATTCCAAAGGGCCAGCGATTTTTAAGCAAACGAGAATTGGCAAGAATGGGAAGGAATTTAAAATCTATAAATTTCGGACGATGGTTGTTAACGCGGAAAAGCTGGGAAAACAGATTACTGTGGGTAATGATCAACGGATCACTCGAAGTGGCAAATTTTTGCGAAAATCAAAGCTCGATGAGTTACCCCAATTATGGAATGTCTTAATTGGGGATATGAGTTTTGTTGGTCCCAGGCCAGAAGTACCGCGTTATACAGCCTTGTATAATGCTGAACAGAAAAAGGTATTGACGGTTCGTCCGGGAATTACGGATTATGCCTCGATCAAATATCGTGATGAAAATGAAATTCTAGCGAAAAGTGATAACCCTGAAAAAACTTATATTGAACAAATCATGGTGGATAAATTAAAGTTAAATCTGAAATATATTGAAGAAATGTCTCTTTGGAATGATATTAAGATTATCTTTCGGACCTTATTGAAGATTGTGGAATAACCACTACATATTAGGTATTATGGAGGATTTTATGATGAATATACCAATGTTAGATTTATCTGAACAATATCAACATTTAAAAGAGGAAATTTTTCAAGCTTTAGAAAAAGTGATGAGTTCATCCCATTTTATTTTAGGCGAGAATGTAAAAAAATTAGAAAAAGATATTGCGAAATATAGTCATGTTGCCCATGGTATTGGTGTGGCAAATGGCAGTGACGCATTACATATTTCTTTATTAGCCTGTGGCATTCAGCCAGGGGATGAAGTCATTACCACTCCATTTACATTTTTTGCTACAGCGGGTTCGATCGCAAGAATTGGCGCAAAACCTGTTTTTGTCGATATTGATCCAAAAACCTTTAATATCAATCCTGCTTTAATTGAAGCAAAAATCACAGAAAAAACAAAAGCGATCATCCCTGTTCATCTCTATGGACAAGCAGCAGACATGGATCCTATTCTGGAAATCGCGGAAAAACATAACTTATTCGTTATTGAAGATGCGGCACAGGCTATTGGTGCGGAATATAAAGGCAGAAAAGTGGGTGGATTTGGCGATACGGCTTGTTTTAGTTTCTTCCCGACAAAGAACCTTGGTGCATATGGCGATGCGGGTATGATTGTCACAAACGATGATCAATTAGCAGAAAAAATAAGAGTGATTCGTGTACATGGTAGCAAGCCGAAATATTATCACCATGTTCTTGGCTACAATAGTCGTCTTGATGAGATGCAAGCTGCTATTCTAAATGTGAAGTTCCCTCACTTAGATGCGTGGAGTGAGTTAAGAAGGAAACATGCAGCTTATTATACACAACTACTTTCTGATCTAAAAGAAGTCGTTACACCTTACGAAGACGAAAACAGTTATCATATTTATCATCAATATACGATTCGAGTCAAAGATCGGGATGCGCTACAAGCCTATTTAAAGGAACAAGGTGTGCAAACGATGATTTATTATCCACTACCTTTACATATGCAACCTGTATTTGCTGACTTAGGATATAAAGAGGGAGATCTGCCCGAAAGTGAGAAAGCAGCGAAAGAAGCTCTTTCATTACCCATGTATCCTGAATTAAGGAAAGAGCAACAAGAATATGTTGTAGCCAAAATCAAAGAATTTTATCATCAATCATAATCAAAATAGGTGAATGAAATGCGTAAAATTGTGACAATTGTTGGTGCGAGGCCACAATTTATCAAGGTGGCTCCAGTCTCAAGAGAGCTTCGAAAGGTGTATCGAGAAATCTTAGTTAATACAGGGCAACATTATGATTATAAAATGTCAGGAATCTTCTTTGAGGAATTAAATATTCCAAAACCGGATTACGATCTTGGGGTTGGTTCAGCGAGTCATGGCAAGCAAACGGGCGAAATGTTGACCAAAATTGAAGAAGTCCTGCTACAAGAGAAACCAGATGCGGTACTTGTCTATGGGGATACGAACTCCACACTAGCGGGTGCTCTAGCTGCCAGCAAGCTTCATATTCCACTTTTTCATGTGGAAGCAGGTCTAAGGAGCTTTAACAAACGAATGCCCGAAGAAATCAATCGAATCTTAACCGACCATGTTTCGGAAATTCTCTTTGCTCCTACAGAAACTGCGATTCAAAATCTGAAAAATGAAGGAATTACCAAGAATGTCTTTCATGTAGGAGATGTGATGTATGATGCATTCGTTTATTACTCCCAAATGGCAGCAGAACAATATGAATTAAATGATTTCGGAGTAGAAGAGAAACAATACATTTTAGCGACGATTCACCGTGCAGAGAATACAGATGATTTAAATCGGTTAAAAGCAATTTTTGAATCGTTGGCGAAGTTAAATGAGACGGTATTGCTTCCGCTACATCCAAGAACAGAGAATAAATTAAAAGAGGCTGGAATTGAATCTGTATTACAAGCAACCAATCTTAAAGTCATTCCACCCATTTCTTATTTAGAAATGGTGTTTTTGGAAAATCACGCAAAAGCCATTGTAACCGATTCTGGTGGTGTGCAAAAAGAAGCCTACTTTGCAAAAGTACCATGTTTCACTTTGCGTGATCAAACGGAATGGGTAGAAACTGTTGAAGTAGGTTGGAACCGTTTAGTCAATCCAATCGAAGAAAATTTAGCGCAAATTGTTGGAGCATGGCAACCAACTACTTACAATGAACATCTATATGGGAATGGGGATGCCTCCAGCCAAATTGTCAATCATATTCATTTATTTTTTGATGAGGAACGAGGGAGATAAAGATGGGTCAACCTGTAGAAATGGGGAAAAACGTTGTAATCGGCAATCATGTAGAATTTGGTGAAAATGTGATTATTGGGCATAACGTCATCATTTATGATGGAACGAAAATTGGGAACAATGTAGTTATCCATGATAATGTGGTCATTGGGAAACAACCGATGAGAGCAAAAAATTCAGCGTTAAAGGAATTAAAAGTGGAACCACCAGCGGTTATTGGTGATGAATGTACCATTGGAACAAATTCCATCGTCTATGCGAATGCAAAATTAGCCAATGGAGTATTTGTAGCCGATTTAGCAACCATACGTGAACGGGTTACCATAGGTAAACGGACGATAATCGGTCGAGGTGTGGCCATTGAAAATGATTGTACGGTTGGTGATTATTGTAAACTAGAAACCAATGCTTACATCACTGCCTATTCCGAATTAGGAGATTATGTCTTTATTGCCCCTGGTGTCGTTACCACAAATGATAACTATATGGCAAGGAGTAAAGAACGCTTTGAAAAATTTAAAGGTGTTGTTGTCAAAAACGGTGGAAGAATCGGAGCAAATGTTACTGTTTTACCAGGGAAAGTGATTGAAGAAGATGGTGCAGTTGGGGCTGGTAGTGTCGTTACGAAAGATGTGGAAGCAAGAGCGCTTGTCGTTGGAAATCCAGCGAAGAAATTAAGGGACGTACCTGAGGAACAATTGTTAAAAAATCAATAATTCAGAAAAAGATTTAGGAATGAATAATTTATGATATATTCTATAATTGGTAAACAAGCTTAGAAGAGGGGATCAGAATGAACTCAAAGCAGAAAAGAAGAATCATCTTAATATTTATCGATGTTGCCCTAATCTCATTGTCTGTATTATGGGCTTATTTGCTACGTTTTGAGTATTCGATTCCTTCTTTTTATTGGAAATTCGTCCCTTATGCAGCCTTATCTTATGCGATTTTAACCGTACTCGTTTATCATTGGTATCATTTATATAAAAAGGTTTGGGCCTATGTAAGTGTTGGAGAATTATATACGTTAATTAAAGCCAATGTGATCTCAACGGCTGTTTTGTTAATCATCAATCATTTTGTTCAAGAATCAATCGAGACGAATATCATTCCACGGTCGATTTTTCTCATTAGTTTCTTTATCATGACCATTGCGATTGGTGGAAGTCGTTTAGCTTGGCGTCTCTTTCATGATCGATTTTTCCTAGGTGATTTAAAGCAAGGAGATCGAAGAACACTCGTTGTCGGAGCAGGGGATGCTGGAGCGTTGGTGATCAAAGAATTACGAAACACGACCCATTTCTACCCTGTTGCCATGATTGATGATGACCCTGAAAAATTAGGCTTAGAAATTCTAGGTGTACCGATTGTGGGAAACCGTAATGATATTCCCAAAATCGTTAAACAGCTAAGGGTACAAGATATTATCATTGCAATGCCTTCTGCATCGAAACAAGAATTACGCAAAATTATTGATATTTGTAAAACGACGGGTGCACAGGTGAAAATATTACCTGCCAGTGTGAAGGATATTTTGGAAGGAAAATTATCCGTTAAGATTCGTGATGTGGATGTGGAGGACTTGTTAGGGAGAGATCCTGTAAAAGTAGATCTAGAAGAAATATCTGATTATTTAAAGGATCGAGTTGTTTTAGTTACAGGAGCTGGAGGGTCCATTGGCTCAGAATTATCTAGGCAGATCGCACGTTTTCATCCCAAACAATTGGTATTGTTAGGTCATGGCGAAAATAGCATTTATGGAATCGATATGGAACTTCGTAACCAATATCCAGAATTACAAATTGAACCAATCATTGCCGATATCCAAGATAAGAGTCGAGTAGAAAGGATTTTCCGTGAGTTTCGACCAGAGGTGGTGTTTCATGCTGCTGCTCATAAACACGTTCCTTTGATGGAAAAAAACCCCTCTGAAGCGATCAAGAATAATGTGTTTGGTACCAAGAATATAGCAGAAGCAGCCCATGATTTCGGAGCGGAACGTTTCGTCTTAATCTCGACGGATAAGGCTGTAAACCCTACAAGTGTAATGGGAACCACAAAACGGATTGCGGAAATGTTCATCCAAGCTTTAGATAAAGTAAGTCCGACAAAGTTTGTTGCCGTCCGATTTGGAAATGTTTTAGGAAGTAGAGGCAGTGTCATTCCATTGTTTAAAAAACAAATTGAGCAAGGTGGACCTGTAACGGTTACTCATCCTGAGATGGTTCGTTTCTTTATGACGATTCCGGAAGCTGTTCAATTAGTCATTCAAGCTGGAGCCATGGCAAAAGGCGGGGAAATTTTTATTCTAGACATGGGTAATCCAGTTAAAATTGTCGATTTAGCGAAAGACTTGATTCGACTATCTGGCTTAAAGGTTGATGAAGATATTAAAATAAAATATACAGGGATAAGACCAGGGGAAAAATTGTATGAAGAGATTCTTACACAAGAAGAAGGAACAACCAAAACCAAACATCAAAGAATTTTTATTGCAAAACCAACAGAGATAGATTACACAGAATTCAATCAAGAAATTCAAAAATTAACAGTGGTTTTAGATAAGGATGAACATGAAATCAAACAAGCATTAAAGGATCTTGTTCCAACCTTTCAGTATAAAGGGAAAGAAAATGTGGAAGGGAAAAGTGAACCATTAAAAGTGTAAATTTTCCTAAATAGTTAAAAAGGCTTCGATAGAAGCTTTTTTTTGTAAATTTTGTAGATATAATTAAAGTAGTTTTGATACAATATATGAGAATGTTTGCTCAACAAGGAGGTCTAATCATTGAAATCCCGTACTAAGAAACGCCGTTATAGAAAATGGGTTATACGGACGGTATTTATTTTTTTGTTCTTATCATTAGTAACCGTTGGATATTCCTATTTTCGTTTAAATAAAACGATTGATCAAATGTACAAGCCTGTAGAAAGAATTAATACAGGAGTTAGTAATGATGAGAATCAAGAGTCTAGGGCCTTTTTACTTTTAGGAATCGATAGGGATTCAAAAAAGCAAAATGATGTTGGACGAACAGATGTGATTATTATCGCGATTGTGAATGACAAAACGAAAAAAATTACACTAACATCCATTCCACGAGATACTTATGTTGAAATTGCTGGAAAAGGTTATAAAGATAAAATTAATGCAGCTTACCAGTATGGTATAGCTACTACAATCGCTACTGTAGAAAACTTTGCAAATATTTATATTGACAATTATATTTTAACAAATTATGATGGGATTTATCGCGCTATTAAGGCTATCGGAGGTATTCGACTATACGTAGATAAAGATTTATCTAAATTTGTTCAAAAAGAAATACCATATTTAAATTATCCAGATGAGGGGTACCACGTATTAAATGCCGACCAAGCTTTATATTTTGCACGTTTTCGACATGATTCAAAGGGGGATTTTGGTAGGAACGATCGCCAACAGCAATTTATAAAAGCATTTATTGATCAAAGTACTGAAATAAGATCTCCTTTAAAAATAGATAAGTTTCTAGATGCCATTGGAAGTGGGATATCTACGGATTTAACAAAGAGTGACATGATATCTTTAGCAAAACAGTTTAAAGATTATACCAGTAACAATATTGAATCGATTCATTATAAAGCGATTCCTGCAAGATTTGGTCCTCAAGACTTATGGTATGTCTTAATTACTGATCAAGAAAGAGAGAGGGTTTCAGGTTTATTAAAGGAAAGACTGAATGCAGATGAGAACACCGTACTTACTGACCCAACTGTAGGCATGGACCAAAGAGAACCTACCCCAGCAGAGATCAAAGAATTAATTAGAGAACAAACTGGCTGGGAAAATCCGAAAAGTGGAAAGAGATGAATGAAAGATGCCTAAATGCTAGGCATCTTTTTGTTCGTAGGGTATATCTACATAAATTTGATCTTTTCGTGTTACTTTCGCTTGACCATTCGTTAAGTCGATTATCCAATTGATAAAGTTTTCTTCATTTCCTTCTTCAACCAATACATGGATCGTCACGCGGTCAAGATACTCAATATCCTTAATGCGATATGCGCGGTTATTCAATTCATTTTCTATTTTTCCTAACCATGTATAATCAATGTTGATATCAATAACAGTGTGTAAAACTCGTTCAATTACACCTGCAGCTTTGATCGCTTCACTTGCTGTTTGACCATAAGCACGAATGAGACCGCCAGCCCCTAGAAGAATACCCCCAAAGTAGCGGGTAACAACAATACAAGTGTCTTTTAACTGTTGTTTCTTGATTACTTCTAAAATCGGTTTACCGGCTGTTCCACTGGGCTCTCCATCATCATTAGCTTTTTGGATTTGATCATGTTCACCGATGACATAGGCGGAACAATTATGGGTGGCGTCCCAATGCTTCTTTTTTATAGAGTCAATAAACGCAATCGCTTCTTCTTCTGTTTCTACGTGTTTGACATAACCGATAAATTCGGATTTACGTATGATTATGGATGTTTCACCGTAGTCACGAGTAGTAAGATAACGTTTAAGCATCCTATCCACCTCGCTTCCCATTCTATTTTAGTTAATTACTCATACAAGCCACCTATTTCTTTCATTTCCTTTTATTCAAAAGAAATACACGGACAAGTGAGCATCTTGGAATATACTAACCATGTCATTTGCGACTTAAAAAAACCTCTGTTTTATTTTACAGAGGTTCTGTTAAATATTTTGTTTTTCGTTCTAATTTTTCAACTCGACGAATCAGGTCTTCTATGATTTTTTTATCTTCAGAGGTCGGGTTAGCTGTAGGCTGAGATTGCATATTGGGTGTATGGTATTGTTGACGGCTCAATTGAGCTTTTAATTGTTGATTTTCTTTTTTTAGATGCTGATTTTCTTCGATTAGTTTTGCATAATCTTGGATCACTTGATCTAAGAATTCATTGACTTCATCAATATCATATCCACGCATGGAACGTTTAAATTCTTTTTCAAAGATATCATCAGGTGTTAACATGTTTAAAACCCCTTTTTGATAACTGGTTTAGCAAAATTCGACAAAAATTGAAACTTTACTTATTAGATTAACACATGTATAGAAAAATGAAAACAGGTAGGATATAAATAACATTTGTTCCATGAAAATAATAGCGTAGAAAAACAAGACGATCAAATAATAATACTACCTCAATAAAAAAGGTGGTGAAAATATGGCAAGAGGACAATGGGGAAAACAACCATTAGTGCCTGAAGCACATAAAGCCTTAGATAATATGAAATATGAAATTGCTGCTGAGTTAGCGATCCCTGTTTATCAAGGAAGCGAAGATTATTGGGGATATATTTCTTCTCGAGACTGTGGAGCAGTAGGTGGCTCAATGACTCGCAAGCTTGTTCAGAATACTGAGCAATATTTGAAGACGATGATTTAATGATGTTCTAATTAAATAACATAAGGGTTATTGGTAACTCTATACCAATAACCCTTATCTGTCTATTTAGTAGTATGAAAAAATTATTCCATTTCATACACACTATTTATTCTATTTATGTAAATATCTAATATTGACACGTCTCAATATTTCTTATAATATAAATCATTGGTAATGAATACTCTTATTGACTTGGTTATAAGAGGTAATATAGGTGGATATGAACTGAAGCCTTTCCTCTGAGGAAGGTTTTTTTTCATTTTATCGAGTACCATCAAGATGGATGATACATACTAAAACTATGAAGGAGGTAATCTCTATGGCATTACAAAAGGGGCGCCATTTATTTACATCGGAATCCGTAACAGAAGGTCATCCAGACAAGATTTGTGACCAAATCTCTGATGCGATTCTTGATGCGATTTTGGAGAAAGACCCAAATGCTCGAGTTGCTGCAGAAACATCGGTAACTACGGGATTAGTGTTAGTTGCTGGTGAAATCACTACTTCTTGTTATGTGGATATCCCAAAAGTAGTTCGTGAAACCATCCGTGAAATTGGTTATACCAGAGCAAAATATGGCTTTGATGCAGATACATGTGCAGTTTTAACTTCCATTGATGAACAATCACCAGATATTGCCCAAGGTGTCAATCAAGCATTAGAGGCTCGTGAAGGGCAAATGACTGATGAAGAGATTGAAGCCATCGGTGCAGGGGATCAAGGCTTAATGTTTGGTTTTGCAGTAAATGAAACGCCAGAACTGATGCCTTTACCTATTTCATTGGCACATAAATTATCCCGCCGTTTGTCCGAAGTACGTAAAAACGAGACATTACCTTACTTACGTCCCGATGGGAAAACTCAAGTAACGGTAGAATACGAAGGAGATATACCTGTTCGAATCGATACCATTGTTATCTCAACACAACATCATCCTGATATACCTTATGAGCAACTTGTTGAAGATATGCATAAACATGTGATTCAACCTGTTGTACCTGCAGAATTATTAGATGAAAACACCAAGTATTTCATTAACCCTACAGGGCGCTTTGTGATTGGAGGTCCTCAAGGAGATGCAGGATTGACGGGACGTAAAATTATTGTGGATACCTATGGTGGATATGCTCGTCATGGTGGTGGAGCATTTTCGGGTAAGGACCCAACAAAAGTTGACCGTTCCGCAGCATATGCCGCTCGTTATGTCGCGAAAAATATTGTTGCAGCAGGTTTAGCGGATAAATGTGAAGTTCAGCTTGCTTATGCAATTGGTGTAGCACAACCTGTTTCCATTAGCGTAGATACCTTTGGTACAGGTAAAGTGGATGAAAGTGTTCTTGTTGAGCTAGTGCGTAAGCATTTTGATTTGCGTCCAGCTGGAATTATTAAATCTCTTGATCTTCGTCGTCCAATCTATCGTCAAACCGCTGCTTATGGCCACTTTGGTCGTAGTGATCTTGATCTTCCTTGGGAACGTACAGATAAAGCGGAAATCTTAAAACAAGAAGCATTAGCATATTCGAAATAGTTTTATACTAACTTGCCATCAAGTATGATTGGCAAGTTTTTTTTGCTATTTATTCTACCCAGTTGAAGATCATCCTGGAAAGTACGTAAATTCAAATAACAACAAAAATAATAAAAATATGACATTTGTCCCTTTACTTATAAATCGATAGATTGTTATAATTCAATATGGAAATAGATTGGTAGATTAAAAGACAACTTTAAAGACCTCAACAGATAAATGGGGTCTTTTATTTTTAAATAAAGGGAGAAAAAGGGAGGAGAAACTCTTTGAGGAGAAAGATTTTGTCGGTTATTGTGGTTTTAGCATTGATCATCACGCTAATTCCCATGTCAGGTGCTGTTGCGGCTGAGCAAACGATCTCTGTAAAGTTAGTAAACTATTTAGGCAACCAATCACAAGTAAACATTTCTTACGTTGGGACGTATCTAGTTCAGAATGATAGTAACATTAAACTAGCACCAAATACAACTTATACCGTAAAAGCAGAGAATGGTCACGTTGTTCTTTATCAAGGTGCACAACAAATCAAAGATTTTGGGACTTCTCTTACTTTAGCTCCTGTGAAATATGGGGAAGAATCGATCATTACAATTAATGGCCGTAAGTATTTAGGAACAATGGAATTTCGTGTAGAAGGAGGACAATATATCCGTCCGGTGAACCAAAATATACCGTTTGAAGATTATTTGAAAGGTGTTGTTCCTCGTGAGATGCCAGCTAGTTGGAATCTTGAAGCGCTGAAGGCTCAAGCTATCGCAGCTAGAACTTATGCGATCGATGATGTTGGTCAGACGGTTGCCGATGGGCAAAGCTATCAGGTTTATGGTGGATATTATTGGGATCCTAGGACAAATGAAGCGGTTGAATCTACACGAACACAAGTTTTAAAATATGATGGGAAATTGGTAGAGGCTTATTTTTCATCAAGCAACGGTGGGAAAGTCCTTTCTAATACGAACGCTTGGGGATCAACAAGACTAGATTATCTCGTTACGAAAGAAGATACCTTTGATGCTGCTGCAACTAGCAATCCTTACCGTACATGGTCTTTTGATCTTTACAAAACTCAAATTGACATGAATGGGAAGGATTTAACGAAGCCAGAAGAATGGTGGGGAAGCATTCAAGAAAAACAGTTAGATCGAATGAACAACATTAAGGCATGGATGAAAAAATATGATTCTTCCATTCCTGCTGATGCTGAAATCAAAATTATTGGGATTCCATCTATTTGGTTTACTACTTCTTTTAATCAAGACGACACATTAATGGGAAAAATCACGATTGAATATTATCTAAAGACGCAAACGGGATTCGTTAAAGATGTAAACGGTGAAATACTGAAAAATTCCGTAACGTATACGAAAAAATCATATGATATCCGTTCTATGATAGGCAGTACTTTAATGAGAAGCCCCTATATTAAAAGTATTGAAACGAAAGTAGATTCTCAGGGAAAGGCTTACTTCCGAGTTAACGGTGGCGGCTGGGGTCATGGAATCGGAATGAGTCAGTATGGGGCAAATGTAATGGCCTCACAAGGAAAAAATTATCGAGAGATTCTTAGCTTCTACTATCCTGGATCGAAAATATTCTCCTCTATTAACACGCCTGTTCGTTTAGCTGGAAAGGATCGCTTTGAAACAGCAAATAAAATTTCCCAAAAAGGTTGGTCAACGGCAGATACTGTCGTATTAGCATTCTATAATAATCATGCAGATGCATTAGCTGCTGCTCCATTAGCCTATAAAGTGAATGGACCGATTCTATTAACGGAGTCAAAGAGTTTAACACCAGTTACGAAAACAGAGATTCAACGCTTAAAGGCGAAAAACGCAATTATCGTTGGTGGAACTGGAGTTATCTCGATAAATGTAGAGAATCAGTTGAAACAAATGGGACTTAATGTCTTAAGATATGGTGGGGTTGATCGATTTGATACAGCTAACCGTATTGCTAGACAACTTGGAACCACAGATACTGCAGTTATTGCTTATGGCTTAAACTTCCCTGATGCCTTGGCAATTGCTCCTTATGCGGCTGCAAAGGGATATCCAATCTTACTAGTCGATAAAACAAAGATTCCTTCAAAAACGGTCGAAGCATTAAAGACGATGAATATCAAGAAAACCATCATTATTGGCGGATCCGGAGTGGTAAGCGATAGTGTATTAAAACAACTACCTACTCCTAGACGTATTGCAGGAATAGACCGTTTTAGTACTGCAACAGAAGTAATCCGACAACTAGACCTATCCACAGACCTTGTCTATGTTGCAACAGGAATGGATTATGCAGATGCCTTAACAGGTGCTGTGTTAGCAGCGAAGGATAATGCTCCGTTATTATTAACATTTCCAAATGAATTGCCAGATGTTACAAGAAGAGTTGTGATTGAAAAGAATATTCTTAACTTCACAATTTTAGGTGGAACAGGTGCAGTTTCCGATAAAATAAAGACTGCTTTAGTAAATTAAATATACCAATAAAGCCTACTGTTTCTTTAGTAGGCATTTTTTATGTGCGCCCAGCATGGGCGCAAACTAG
This sequence comes from Tepidibacillus fermentans, assembly GCF_004342885.1. NCBI lineage: Bacteria > Bacillati > Bacillota > Bacilli > Caryophanales > Bacillaceae > Tepidibacillus > Tepidibacillus fermentans. The sequence continues at coordinate 88,318 of NZ_SMAB01000005.1, read as the reverse complement.
TCGGTGAAAGTCCGATACAGGGGCTGGTAGTGCCAACCGCCGTATACCGAACGGTACGTACGGTGGTGTGAGAGGACGCTGAATAAAATAATTTTCAGCTCCTATTTGATAAAAATTGGAAATAATTTAAATCTTTATTAGGAAGGAATCAGTATTATTATCGAGTATATAGATATATAGAATAAATAATAGGAGAGGAGTTATTTGATTGAAAAAATCGCTAGTCTTTATCTTATCATTACTATTATTGCTTTCAGGACCGTTTAGTGCAGCTAATGCTAATGCTGCTAGCGTTACAGATTCAGTTAAAGTGGGGAAAGTTTTCCATTTAGACAAGAAAGCGAAATTCAAAGCTGGCGAAGTTATTGTGAAGTTTAAAGATCAACTTTCTGACAAAACAATCTCATCAAAGATAAAGAGTTTTAGCGCACAACAGAAAGGTGAAATTGAGTCAATTAAAGCAAATATTATCTCTGTTCCTCAAAACAAAAATATCGAGGAATTTATTAATGAATTATTAAAAGATCCAAATGTTGAATATGCTCAACCTAACTATTTGTATCATACATTCTCTAATCCAACAGATCCTTCCTTTGGACAACAGTGGTACCTATCTAAGGTGAAAGCACCTGATGCTTGGAACACCCTTCCAGCAAATGCAGCAGATGTCGTTGTTGCAGTTGTGGACAATGGGGTAGATGTAAATCACCCTGATTTAAAGAATAACATACTTCTTAATAATTATTATAATGCAGTGAATCCAAGCGTATCAATCGATGCAACAAAAACAAATGGACATGGAACTGAAGTTGCTGGAATTATTGGAGCAACCATTAATAATAACATTGGAATAGCGGGTGTTTCACCTAAAGTCAAAATTATGCCAATCAATGTTTTTAATGGAGAAGAAGCTAGTGAAACTGATTTAGTAGAGGGGATAAGCTACGCCGTCGATCATGGGGCTAAGGTGATTAATTTAAGTCTTGGTACCTATGGATATGGCTATTCTTTAAAAGAAGCAATTGATTATGCTTATCAGAAAAACGTTGTTGTTGTCGCGGCTGCAGGAAATGATAACATTGATTTACCAACTTATCCTGCATCTTATGCTAACGTAATCTCAGTTGGGGCAACTGATAATTTCGATAAAAAAGCGGACTTTTCTAATTATGGTTCAACTGTTGATATCGTAGCTCCTGGGGTTAATATTTATTCTACAGCTCCAAACAATCAGTATAAATTTGATAATGGAACCTCAATGGCCAGTCCAATAGTTGCTGGTGCAGCAGCATTGCTTTTAGCTAAGAACCCAAATTTAACCGTAGATGAAGTAACAAATATTCTATTGAAATCCTCTTTAGATATAGGTCCAAAAGGGGTCGATGACACATTTGGCTATGGCCGTCTTGATATTGCGAATGCAATGGTTACTGCTAGTACTTATACCGATGACCAATGGGAAAGCAATGACTCATTTTCAACTGCAAAAGCGATTACATTAGGTGGCTCAATTAAAGCTAGTCTCTCAAAACCAAAGGATGTGGATTACTTTAAGGTAACGTTAAGCAAACCTCAAAGGGTAAGATTTCGACTTACACCTCAATTGGATGAAGATCTTATTTTACAAGTTTATGATGGCTCTCAAAAAGAAATTATTCGCTTGAATTCGGAAGGTATACCAATTGGGGATGAATATTACGAGGGTGGAATAGAGGAATTTAATTTAAGTTTAAATGCCGGAACATACTATCTTAAGGTTACAGACCCGAATTCAAGTATGCAATTTGGTTCCTATACACTAACAACTTACTATCCAGTAAGTACACGGATAGCTGGGAATAACCGTTTCGAAACAGCGGTGAAGGTTTCCCAGAACGGATGGCAAACAGCAAACACAGTTATACTTGCTTATTACAATGGCTTTGCTGATGCATTAGCAGGTGCCCCTCTTGCCTATCAAAAGGATGCACCGATTCTATTAACAGAATCTCAAAAACTAACGACTGCAACAAAGACAGAAATACAAAGACTAAAAGCAAAAAATATTATTATTGTTGGTGGTACGGGTGTTATTAGTACTGCTGTAGAAAATGAATTAAAGCTAAATATGAAATTAAATGTTACACGACTAGGTGGAAAGGACCGATTTGCTACGGCAAAACTCATTGCAGGTGCGATGGGAAAAACAGATACTGCAGTGGTTGCTTATGGATTTAACTTTCCAGATGCATTAGCGATTGCACCTTATGCCGCTATTAATGGTTATCCAATTTTACTTGTGGATAAGAATACGATTCCAGCAATGACAAAAGAAGCATTAAGCGTGATGGGAATACGAAAAACAGTTATAATTGGTGGAACAGGTGTTGTCAGTGATGGGGTTTCAAAACAATTACCTTCCCCTTCTAGAATTTCAGGAAAGGATCGTTTTTCAACTGCTACTGAAATCATCCGTAGGGTAAATGAGCCTACCGAGAAAGTTTATGTAGCTACAGGAATGAATTATGCGGACGCACTTACTGGTGCAGTATTAGCAGCAAAGAATAATGCACCGTTACTATTAACAATGCCTAATGAGTTACCAACAGCGACAAGAGACATTTCGCTTGAAAGAAATATATTAAATTTTACAATTTTAGGTGGAACAGGTGCAGTTTCTAACCAAGTCCTTACTGAACTATTAAAATAGAAAATGAACTAACTTTTGCACATCTTAGGATATATATATAGTAAATAAAGTAAATGGGGGGCAATGCTCCCTATTTTTTTTTGAATATCTGTTAAAATAAGTAATGTTGAATTGTCAGGAGTTATACTAGCAGCAAAAAATAAAGGTGCAATACTTTTGGTATCTCCATTTAAGCCTTCAAATAGTACGATTGAACTATTGAACGAAATGTTAGTTAGTGATGTTATTGTACTAGGTAGAATTGGTGCTGTTAGCAATCAGGTTATGGATCTGATGAAGTCTATGATCCTGATAATGTGAGATATGCTATTGGTATCAAGTCAGTTCCCGGATTTTTTTCTCAACTGAGTGAAACTTTGAGAAGTAAAGTTCAGGATATTGATTAGGCTTGTGTTGAATAGTAAATGAGGTGGTGAAGTGGTTGGTTTTATCAAATTGTTAATGGAACTTGTAAATAATATCCATGATATACTAATTACCATTTTTGATCAACTAGGGTTCCATTTAACAGATAAGGATTTACACTTTTGGATTGTAGGAGTCATTGGAATAGTACTGTTTATCCTTACTGATCAACTCTTTAAATGGTTAGCTGATTGGAATGTATCTATTATTTCTTTTATTTATACATTTACAGTTTTAATAGTACTAGTTTTCAGTATTGAAATCGAACAGAAGATTACGAAGCGTGGTCACATGGAATTTAATGATATTGTTGCAGGTTTATGGGGCTTTATTGCGGTTTTTAGTGTTTATGTTGGTATAAGGCTTATTGTTTATATCATCTCAAAAGTATTTAAGTCAAAAGAAAAGAACGTTTAAAAGAGAAAGATTTTAAAAAAATAGGAATGGGAGAGATCGTCAGTTGCGTAAATCAAAAGTTATTATTCTATTATTACCTCTATTTTTCATTTTATTTTCCACTTATTCATTTGCCCAAGAATTGACTGTAGATCGATTGGCTGGAAAGGATCGGTTTGAAACAGCAGTTGAAGTTTCTAAAAAAGGCTGGTCATCAGCTGATACAGTGATACTTGCACATTATAATGGATATGCTGACGCTTTAACGGCAACTCCACTAGCTTACAAGCAGAATGGACCTATTCTATTAACAGAAACAAATAGATTAACCCCAGTAACAAAGTCTGAAATCCAGCGATTACATGCAAAGAATGTAATTATCGTTGGTGGTGATGGTGTGGTGTCACCAACAGTAGCCAATGAATTGAAAAATATGAATATAAATGTAAAAAGATTAGGAGGAAAGGACCGTTTTGATACTGCCCTTCAAATCGCGCAACAATTAGGAACCGTTGATACCTCTATTATTGCTTATGGTCGTAATTTTCCTGACGCTTTAACAATAGGTTCATATGCTGCTCAAAATGGTTATCCGATTCTCCTTGTTGAGAAGGACACGATTCCTACAAAAACTGCAGAGGCTTTAAGGGAAAAAAATATTAAGAAAACAATCATCGTTGGAGGACCTGGGGTAATTAGTTCTAATGTCTATAACAAGATTCCTTCTCCAAGACGCATTTATGGAAATGACCGTTTTGGAACAGCGGTAGCTGTTGTAAAAAATTTAAATATGTCAACGGCTAAAATGTATATTGCAACAGGAATGAATTTTGCAGATGCATTAACGGGTGCCGTCCTTGCCGCAAAAGAAAATGCGCCATTGCTTTTAACGTATAAGGATAAGTTGCCTACAGAAACCTTAAATTTGATTAAAGAAAAAAAGGTAACGACATTTACCATCCTTGGTGGTACAGGGGTTGTAAGCAATACTTTGTTATCTAAAACCTCGTTATCGATTTTAGAGAACAGCTTCACTTTAGCAGGCAAAATTATCGTATTGGATGCTGGACATGGACCTTTTGACCCTGGAGCTGATGGAGTGATTCCGGGATATGATGAGCGCGATTTTAATCTTCAATTGGTGAATCGTATTGCAGAGAAGCTAAAAGAGTATAATCCTACACTCTATATTGCACCTCGTGATACGAGTAAAGATTCTAAGCAATCATTGAAGGATCGCGTAGATTTTGCTAACTCTAAAAATGCAGATTTATTTATCAGTATTCACCATGATTCTTCAACCAATCCAAATGCACAAGGGATAAGTACTCACTATAGTAGTTATCGGCCAGGGATTGCTGGGAGTACTGACGATGCTTATGTCATTTATTCTGGTAAACAATATCCATTCGTAAAGGAAGAAGATAGGAGAATTTACTTTAACGATAATGGTACCGTTAAAAGTGCAAGTGTCGACGATGTCATTGTTTATGATCCAACCCCAACAGAAGCTGCACAAAAGAGTAAAATTTTAGCGGAGAGATTAGCTCAAGATATCTCGGCTTTAGGTTTCAAAAAGGCATATACGGTTTCGGGGGCTAGAGACCATAATCTCTATGTGACAAGATGGACAAATATGCCATCCGTCTTGATTGAAAATGGGTTTATCTCTAACCCAGATGAAGCCAAAAAAGTGACTGATCCTACGATGCAAGATAAAATTGCTCAAGTCATCGTCAATCATATCCTTGAGTTTTTCAAAAACAAATAATATAAGATAAGATTGCTCATACGGGCAATCTTTTTTGTTTACGTTGTATGGTAAATAACTTGGGGTTGAAACTCCAGTCCTTACATTTTTGTCACTTTTATGAATACGTAAACATACTTGTTTAAATTTTCTATTTTATCTTGTATGATGGAGTGTAGGAATATTTAGAATAATTCTCGGTTGAAAATGAATTTTGGGGGTTTAAGGGGGACGATTTATGACGGTTGGTAAGAAGCTAGGGTTGGGTTTTTTATCCATAATGGTCATGTTTTTTATTGCAGTATTATTTATTTATTATCAAATTCATGTTTTAGGGACATCTGTCCAGACATTTGTGTCTCATGGAAAGGATTATAACCAAGTCATGTTCATTGTGAAAGATAAAATTGAATTAATCAAAGGTTTGATTTGGATCATTATCCCTCTAGGAATTGTGGGTGCAGGTACAATTGCTTATTTCATCACTATCAGTATCTCAAGGCCTGTTCGAAGTGTGACAGCACATGTATCGGAAGTAGCGAAAGGAAACCTAAAATTAGGGCAGATTCAAGTAAAAAATAAAGATGAAATTGGAGAACTTGCAACCCAGTTTAATATCATGGTGAATTCATTGCGGGAACTGATTCAACATATTCAAGAAAGTTCACAGAATGTCACATTGGCTGCTGAACAATTGTCTACAAGCTCCGATGAAGTGGCAAGAGCAGCTGAACAAGTTGCGGAAACGACGAATAGTGTAGCAGATGGCACAAACAAACAAGTTAATCTCTTACAAGAGAATGAGCAAATCCTTCATCGTGTTGTAGGAACCATTCATGATGTCAATGAGAAGACAAAATCAATCGAGTTAGCCTCTTACCAGTCAATGGAAACCGCCGAACAAGGGGATTATGTGATTAAAGAAACGATTGAACAAATGAGCAAAATGAATCACACGATTCAGGAAGCAGGACAGTATGTGGATACCCTAGGGCAAAAAAGTGGACAAATTGAGAAAGTCATTGAGATTATCCAATCGGTATCCGAACAGACGAATCTTTTAGCCTTAAATGCTGCGATTGAAGCATCAAGAGCAGGAGATGCTGGTCGTGGTTTTGCCGTTGTAGCCACAGAGATTCGGAAATTAGCTGAACAATCTTCAAAGGCAGGGGAAGAAATTGTACAAGTGATCCGTGAACTTCAACAAGAAACGGCCCAGGTGATGACATCGATGAAAAAAGGTGAACAAGAAGTTCAACATGGAATTGACTTTGTTGCGCAAGCTCAACAAGCATTTAAAGCCATTTATGATTCGAACGTCGAGATGTCAAGCTTGATCCAAGAAACGAGAAAAAAATCTGAAAATATGGTTGAAGGAATCGAGAAGATGACGAATTCTAGTGAAATGGTGAAACATGTGGCCGATGAAACTTCTAATTATGCTCAACAAATTGCTGCAGCTACGCAAGAAACAGGTGCTTCGATGGAAGAAATTACTGCTTCCGCCAATACCCTGAATCAAATGGCAATCGATTTACAACAGTTAATTAAAAAATTTGATGTGTAGGTATGTGATATTGATATACAATGGTGTAGGTTTGTATATTCCAACGCATCTCCGTTGTCCTTATGGAATATACAAACCTATTTTTTTTCGAAATTAGTGTAGAATCGACAAAAATAGAACAGATTTACTGACTTAAAGTGACAGTATTTTTCACGTGATACAGGTACAATACAAATGAAAGATAAATATGAAGGAGAGATGACGATGATTGTTCTTTCAAAAAAAACAGATCAACCACCTCCAAAGCAATTGATTAGCATCCGACTTGATCCAGAACTTCTTAAAAAAATTGATTTATTAGCAAGTGAGAGTAATAGTAATCGAACAGCCGTAATTACAGAGATCCTTGAGAAAGTAGTGCCTAAGATTCGAGTGATTTAAAAAAACTAAAATTAGCTGTGATGAAGTCTTCGTCTTGAAGACTTTTTCTTTTCCTTCCCACCCTCATAATCCCTGCTAAGAGCACGAATATATTATATTAAATTTAAAATATAGGTCAAAAGAACTAGAATATCGTGAATGAATAGGACAGATTGCAGACGTGTATAAGAAGTGATGGGTATGTTACAATGAAACTATAACGAGTTCGGATGGGGTGTAATATCTTTGATACAGAAAGATTTTGATGGTCAAAGTTTAGAAAGGGTGTTAAAAAAAACGATTGAAGCCATCGAAAACAGCAAAAAACAAATCTTTGAAATTACTGAAAATTCAAGGGCAGATAAAGAAAAATTGCTGCAAAAATTAGAGTTATTAAATATAGAAACAAAGAAAGTGATTGATGAGGTTGATCATTTAGAAGAAAAATATCGTCGAGCAAGAATGAATTTGGCTCATGTAAGTCGTAATTTTAAAAAGTTTACAGAAGAAGACATTCAAAGGGCATATGAAGAGGCAAATGAACTTCAAGTTCGTTTATATATCACAAGGGAACGAGAAGGGAATCTAAAAGCTCGCCGCAATGAATTGCAACTCAGTTTACGAAATATAGAATTCATGATTGAGCGAGCAGAGGTATTGATGACCCAGATTGGAGTCGTTTTTGACTATTTATCTGGCGATTTATTTAAAGTTTCAGAAGTGATTGAATCGGCACAATACCGTCAATTGTATGGTTTGAAAATTATTCAGGCCCAAGAGGAAGAACGTAAGCGGGTAGCAAGAGAGATTCATGACGGCCCTGCTCAATCGATGGCCAATGTGGTATTGCGAACAGAAATTGCAGAACGCTTCCTTCACCATCAACAAATGGATCAAGCCATGCAAGAATTACGAGATTTAAAGGATATGGTGCGGCAGAGTTTAGCTGATGTTCGTAAAATTATTTTTGACTTGCGACCGATGGCGTTAGATGATTTAGGTTTATTTCCAACTCTACGCAAATATACTCAAGAACTGGCAGCTCGAGAGAATTTCAATTTAGAGCTAAAGTTAACAGGAAGGGAACGCCGTTTACCATCCATGATGGAGGTCGCCATTTTTCGTTTGATTCAAGAAGCTCTAAATAATGTGGTCAAACATGCGAATGCTTCAAATGTTAGTGTTCATGTCGATTTGCAGGATAATTTGATTAAAGTAATGGTAAAAGATGATGGCGTAGGCTTTTCCGAAGATCGACTAAATAGAGAACGTGATCACTTTGGCTTAATGGGGATGAAAGAAAGAGTACAACTATTAGAAGGTAAAATGGATATTCAGTCAGAAAAAAATAAAGGTACCACCGTAACCTTTGTCATTCAAATCAAGGAGGGTGAGGAAAAGACCAATGAACTCAAAAAGTAAAATTCGTATTTTAATCGCGGATGACCATCAACTTTTCCGTGAAGGAATCAAACGGATTATTAATTTAGAAGAAGATATGGAAGTGATTGCCGAATGTTCAGATGGACAAGGAATTCTAAACCAATATCATGGTGTTACGCTAGATGTGATCTTGATGGATATCAATATGCCGAATATGAATGGAGTTGAGGCAACCAGAAAAGTGAAAGAGATTTTTCCGAAATCCAAAGTGATTATATTATCCATTCATGATGATGAAGGGTATGTATTTGAGACATTAAGAGCAGGGGCTTCTGGCTACTTATTAAAAGATATGGAAGCAGAGACTTTAATTCAAGCGATTCGTTCTGTGGCAAAAGGAAACGCCTATATTCATCCACAAGTCACGGGGAAAGTGATTGAAGAATATCGTCGACTAAGTAATAAAGAGCTTCATGGTTCTCAACATGAATCCGTTTTTATCGACAAATCACTCGATTGGCGTCTCATATTAACCCCACGGGAGATTGAGGTCCTTCAACTCTTGGCAGAGGGAAATAGTAATCGCCAGATTGGTGAGAAATTATTTATCAGTGAAAAAACGGTAAAAAATCATGTGAGTAGTATATTACAAAAGATGAATGTCCAAGATCGCACACAAGCGGTAATTACAGCGATTAAAAATGGTTGGGTTCACATTTCGTAATCCAATAGAAAACGTTTCTCGAACCAGATAAGGCATAGGGGCATATACTCTACTAAGGAGGGGGCCACTATGCTTTCTTTAGTTTTATGGACCATATGCCTCTATGGAATCATTCTACTTGGCTTTAAACTTTTTTATTCCTATTTTTGTATGAAATTAGCAAAAAAAACAGGAAGCAATAATTCCCATTACCTGATCTTAGCAAAAGATAATCAATCGATTATTGAATGGGTGATTCGTTCGCTTTGGTTTTGGCAATGTATCGATGGGAAACCCATCAAAATGACAATCATTGACTTTGGTTCAAGCGATGACACATTTGCAATTATCCAACGATTGCACCACCAATCTTTTCAAGTAAAGTTGATCCTAGAACAGGAAATGGCTGAAAAAGAAGAGATCATAGGAAGAAAGATAGAAGAAATATGTAGAAATGGTGAACAAGTGGAAATTATTGATCTTATGGATTATGACAAAAGGAACAAACATGGGGCAAATTCAGCGATTCGAGTATCCTGATAGGTCAATGAGAGCAGGGAATAGGGACTTAATTGCCTGAATTTTTGGATATAAGTACAGAAAACATGTGTTTTTACCTAGTAAAAAATAGGAAGTTAGAAAGATAACAAACCCTATATTTCTTCGTACAATTAAAGTAAAGAAAGGCTCAAAAGAAAACAATCAATAAAGGCAAACTACTCGAAAGGGTAGGACGCAAAGCCATGGGTCTAAGGTTCATATGAACGATGATTGCCAGGTTGCTGATTGCTTCGTTACATAGACGAACTCCTCAGCAATGTGAGGAGTTTTTTTCTTAGACTTAGCAGTCAGACCATTTGCGCACCATCTGTGCTACTCCGAATTCATAATGAGCCGATATTAAAAAGGAGGAATGGTCAAATGAAAAAGTTTTTCACAAAATTATGGGTGAAACAGTTGGATTGGAAGTCAAGGGCAAAGAAATCTTTAGAAAATGAAGCTGGACAAGGTATGGTAGAATACGGTTTAATCATTGCTCTGATTGCAGTCGTGGTGATTGGAGCGTTATCGTTAATGGGTACTAGTATTAGGGATTTGTTCACCAATGTTACCTCTAGTCTCCAACAATAAAAAGGAATGATCATGCAATAATTTATTATTATCTCTATTAACCCTATGAAAGGTCCTACTATCCGAAGTAGGGCCTTATTTACAGGACGGAAGGCGCTTCTTTTATAGAATAGTAAACCTCTTATGAGAATCGGAGGTTAGAAGAGTGATTAAGAGATTACGAAAACGGATCAAAGGGGAAGAGGGGCAATCCTTAGTAGAATTTACCCTAGTGATTCCGATCCTTCTTCTTCTATTACTAGGAATTATTGAATTTGGACATATCTTTTATGCGTATCTTCTGATTGAAAATGCTTCAAGAGATGGAGCAAGATATGGTTCCGTGTGGGCGACAGATACCGAGATAAGGCAAATCATTGATGAAAAAACCTATTCCTTAGAACCAACAAATCTTGTAGTTACCATCTCCCCAGCTTACGAGTATCGCCAAAGAGGGGAGAAGGTGGAAGTGAAGATTGATTATAAAGTCCCATTATGGGGCCCAATATGGGGAGAGCTTTTACCCAATCCTTTTCCGATAACGGCAAAGACGGTGATGCGAGTTGAATAACCAAAAAGGGAATATATCGATCATGATGTTATTTGCCATGATTGTCATTCTAGGAATGACGGCGATGGTCATCGATTTAGGGAATCTAATGTTAGAAAAACAGAAGTTATCTGATGCGGTTGATGCTGCTGCCATCTCAGGAGCACAGGAATTGGTAAATGGAGCTGAACAGGCAAAAGAAACCGCGATTCAATTTGCCAATGAAAATGGCGTGATGGATCCATCCATTACGGTTAATGTGGACAACCATAAAATTACTGTTGCTGGAAAGCGAGATGTTCCATTTTTCTTTGCCAAAATTTTTGGTTTTGATCATGTATTAGTAGAATCGACTGCTACAGCACAGATTAAGCCACTTTCGGGTGCAAAAGGCATTGTACCATTATCAGTAGTAGCGCCTAACCCTAATGCAGAAGATTATGGTTTTCAATTTGGTTCCTTATATACCTTAAAATACGACCCGTTCAACGTAGCCAATGGGAATTTCGGTCCATTAGCACTTGGTGGGACGGGGGCTTCTAATTATGAGAATAATCTATTAAATGGTTACATTAGTAAACTTAGTATTAATGATTCAGTAAAGACGGAAACAGGTAATATGTCAGGGCCAACAGAACGGGTCATTAAGGAACGAATCAATCTTGATGCTTATGATTCTGAATGCCAAACCTATGACTTAGCCAAAAAAAATCGAAACTGTAAACGGATCATCTACCTTCCTGTTATCGAGAGTTTGAATTTAAACGGAAGAGAAACGGTAAAAATTATCGGGTTTGCATCCTTCTATATTGAAAATGTAGGTGGCAATGGAAATGATTCCTATGTTACAGGAAGGTTTATGAAAAACATCTACTCTGGTGATTGGGATGATGAAAACACGAAAGATTCAGGATTATATGCGGTGAAATTAGTCAAGTAGGGGAGAGAAAGAGATGAAAGTGACCAATCGACACTTATTCTTGCTCGCGTTATTTCTTGGACTTACTACTACCTTTTTCATCTATTTTTATTTATCAAAGGTAGAAACGGTGAATCAGTCACTTGAACCAACGAAAAAAGTAGTCGTAGCAAAAGTAACGATTCAACCGAAAACAAAGATTACAAAAGAAATGGTAGAAATGAAAGGACTAAAGGTTAGTGCCTTATCGGAGTCTACATATACAGATATAAAAGATATTCTTGGAAAGACGGTAAAGGAAACCATCTACTCTGGAGAGCCGATTGTCAATCAACGATTAGCAGATCAAGAATATCAGAAAACTCATTTAGCTTATTCTGTTCCAAAAGGGTATCGAGCGATTACCTTACAATACAGTTCAGTAATGGGTGTTGGTGGATTTATTGAATCAGGGGATTATGTGGATGTGATAGGAACCTTTGATCAGAAGATCATGCAAGGAGCTTCTCCAGAAAAAGATGTATCGAAAATTATCTTACAAAATGTACTGGTTTTGGCTGTGGGAAATCAAACAGATGAAAAGCAAGGAGGAGAAAAAGAGAAAAAACAAATTGAGACGGTTACATTAGCGGTAAAGCCACATGATGCGGAACGGTTAACCTTCACAGAAGAAAGAGGTAGCATTCGACTGATTTTAAGACCGATCAATGAACAGGATCAGCCACAAACAGGTGGCATAACGAATCAAAATCTTTTTACACCTTAGGGGTGATCACGATGACAGATTGGATACGGGTGTTAATCGTTGATGATATAGAGGAAACAAGAATGAATCTACGCAAGGCTTTGTCCTTTGAGAGCCGGATCGATGTCGTTGCTGAAGCAGAGAACGGCTTCCAAGCGATTGATTTTGCATGTAAATATAAACCAGATATTATCTTGATGGATATCAATATGCCAGATATGGATGGAATACAGGCAACAGAAAGAATTAGTTTGAAATGCCCATCGGCTAATGTGATTGTCATTTCCGTACAAAGAGAACAGGATTATCTGCGTAAAGCAATGTTAGCAGGAGCAAAGGAATTTCTCATTAAACCCTTTTCTCCTGATGAATTAATCCAAGCCGTGATCACAGTGTATGAGAAAAATAAACAGCGGGCTGTTCAAGTTTATGCCCATCAAATTTTAGAACAAGGATATGTCCAAAGTCCAAAGATTATTACGGTTTTTAGTGGGAAAGGCGGAGTGGGCAAGAGTTTGATTGCGGCAAATCTAGCTGCAGGCTTAAATCAACGGAATAAAAAAGTGGTTGTTCTTGATCTCGATCTAATGTTTGGCGATATCGCAGCGATGTTTAACTTGAAAGTGAAAGAGACAATATACCACGTGGTTCAAGAAATTGAAAGGCTTGATGCAGAATCCCTTCTCTCTTATTTATATGAAACCAACTCAGGAGTTCGCGTACTAGCGGCTCCGCTTCGTCCAGAACAAAGTGAAGTTGTCACAGGGAAACATGTAGAAAAAATCTTGCGACTTTTAAAAGAAACACATGATTATGTCATTGTCGATACACCGGCACAATTAACAGATCCAGTCCTTGCGTTAGATTCATCCAATCTTACACTATTAGTCAATACGTTAAATATACCTGTATTTCGACACAATCGAACCGTTCTAGAAGTGATGGACGCCGTCAATTATCCAACAGATCGGGTGAGACTGATTATTAATCGAGCTGATCTAGATACAGGGATCAAGCCGAAAGATATTAAGACAGCTCTTGGAATGGAACCTTACAGCTTACTACCTGAAGATAAATATGCCGATCTATCGATTAATCGAGGCGAACCCTTAATCGAGATGAAACCAGGAAGCAAGTGGGCAAAACAAATGAACAAATTGATTGAGATGATTAGCGCAGAAGATGAGCGGAGTAAATCTGAGTCTTGGTTAAGTCGATTTGTCTGGAAAAAGAAACGGAAATAACAGGAGGTGAAGGGATATGTCCTTACTTCAACGACTGCAAGGGGAGCAAGGAAAACATGATCTAAACCAAAAAAAACAAAAGATCGTTGCAGAAAAAACGGTCATAGCGGAAGAACCCTTTAAAGAATTAAAACGAAAAATTCATGACAAATTGCTAGAAGAATTGGGGAGTGAACCCTTAACTGACGAGTCGACAGAAAATGAAGATGAGATCCGAAAACTAATCGAATCGATTTTAAATGGGGAAGAAGAACCACTAACAAGACAGCAAAAAGAATCGATTATTGAGGATATGCTTGCTGAGATTAACGGGTTTGGCCCAATTAATGCATTACTAAAAGATGATGAAATCTCTGAGGTGATGGTGAATCATGCGAAACAGGTCTATGTGGAGCGGAGAGGAAAACTTGAATTAGCACCTGCTCAATTTCGTGATGATGCCCATGTCATGCGAGTGATTGAAAAAATTGTTTCTCCACTTGGGCGAAGAATTGACGAAAGTTCGCCAATGGTTGATGCACGATTACCCGATGGATCAAGGGTGAATGCAATCATTCCACCACTTGCGATCAAAGGGCCTTGTATTACGATTCGTAAGTTTTCCAAAGATCCGTTTCAAATTGAAGATTTGATTCGTTTTGGTACTTTAACGGAGAAAATGGCAAAATTCCTCGAAGCAGCAGTAAAAGCAAGGTTGAACATCGTTGTTTCTGGGGGTACAGGAAGTGGGAAAACAACAACCTTGAATGTCTTATCCTCATTTATTCCTGCCGATGAACGAATCGTTACCATTGAAGATGCTGCAGAGCTTCAATTACGTCAAGATCATGTTATTACGTTAGAGACTCGTCCTGCAAACATTGAAGGGAAAGGTGCAATTACGATGAGAGATCTGGTTCGAAACAGTTTGCGGATGAGACCGGATCGAATTGTCGTTGGCGAGGTAAGAAGTGGAGAAGCATTAGATATGTTACAAGCGATGAATACTGGACATGATGGATCATTAACCACAGGTCATGCCAATTCTCCTCGGGATATGTTGGCTCGTTTGGAAACAATGGTGCTAATGGCAGGGATGGATTTGCCTGTACGCGCGATCCGAGAACAAATTGCTTCCGCGATTGATTTAATCGTTCAGCAAAATCGAATGAAGGATGGCTCAAGAAAGATTACGCATATTACTGAGGTATTAGGGATGGAAGGGGATATCATTACATTACAAGATATATTCGTCTATAAACAGCAAGGAAAGGATGCGGATGGAAGAGTCATTGGTAGGTTCCAGCCAACAGGTATCGTTCCAAAATCATTAGAGACGATCCAATCTTTTGGTATCCCGATAGGTACGGAGTTATTTCAATTTCATTAGACGAGTGAATTTGAACAACGAGGGAGTGATAAAGATGAAATGGGTCGTCCTTCTCAGCTTCTTTTTCTTTAGTTTTAGTTTCTTTTTCTGGTTGGTGCAATATCTCGATCAAAGAAGAAGTCGAATTCGCAAACGGGTGCATGAGATTGAGAAGAAGGAATGGCAAGTAACAGAAGAGACAACTGCAAAAGCAAAAAGAAAGGAAAAGAGTTTTATTCTTGCTCGTTTGTTTGAGAGAATTTTTTACAATCTGAAATGGTTACGGATATTAGATGAAAAATTGCAAGTGGAACTAAAACGAGCCAATCTTTTGATGAAATCATCGGAATTTATGTCACTTACCTTTCTATTTGTTATATTTGGTGGGATTGTGGGAACGATCATCGCAGGTGGACATATCGAACGGGGAATCTGGTTCGGAGGAATCACTTGGATTTTTCCTTCAATATGGCTAAAGAATAAGATCAAGAAACGAAAACGATTATTAGAAATGCAACTTCCAGAAATGATCAATATGATCTCCAACTCTTTGAAGGCAGGGTATTCTTTAATCCAATCCTTAGAACTTTTATCCCAAGAAATGTCTGCGCCTTTATCGGAAGAGATTCAACGAATGTTACAAGAAATGCGGATTGGAGTTCCAACCGAAGATGCTTTAATTCATTTTAACCAACGAATCGACAGTCAAGATTTAGATTTAATCATTACAGCAATGTTAATTCAAAGACAGGTTGGAGGGAATCTATCCGAGATTTTAGATACGATTGGTGAAACGATACGTGAACGGATTCGTATTCAAGGCGAAATAAAATCGTTAACGGCTCAAGGAAGAATGTCCATGATAATTTTTATGCTTTTACCGATTGGGCTAGGAATTTTTATTGGGTTATCTAATCCAGAATATATCAAGCCTCTATTCGTAAATCCTCTGGGATGGGCCATGATGACCCTTGCATTTATGGGGCAAATTATTGGTGCTTTGCTGATTAAAAAGATTACAAGTATTGAGGTGTGATTGATGAATCAACCGATTCTATTTTTATTAGTGATAGCTATTCTCATTATTTCCTTTTTTTATTTGGTTTTAAAAATGATCTTCACAACTCGCTTAAAAGTGGCGAAACGAATTGAAGAGATTCAAGCACCTCAGCCTGAAGAAAAAGGAGAGGAAGATCCTTACTCCTTACCTATCCAAGAACGATTGTTGAAACCTCTGTTCCATAAAGCAGAAAAGTCAATTATGAAATGGACGCCGTATGCCCTAAAATTAAGGGAACAACAAATGCTCACAGCTGCTGGACATCCGCATCATTTGACCCTTCAAGAATGGATGACATGGCGAATGGTGTTCTGGATTGGATTTGGTAGTCTGTTTACTTTCTTTGCATCGTTTCTTGAGACTAGGATTTTGAAGGTTGTAATACCGCTCGTCGGCTGGATTGTCGGTTATCTTGCTCCAATTTTTTATTTGAAGCGGAAAAAAGATGAACGAATTCAGGCGATTGAAAAGGGACTTCCCGATGTTTTGGATATTTTAACGGTTAGTGTTGAGGCAGGTCTTGGTTTTGATGCGGCGATCGTCAAAGTCGTGGAAAAGACCTCAGGAATATTGTCCGATGAGTTTCATAAAATGCTACAAGAGATGAAGATGGGAAAAAGTCGTCGCGAAGCACTGCGTAATCTTGGGAGTCGAACAAGCACAGATGATATGAATCAATTTGTTGGTGCCATTATTCAAGCTGATCAATTAGGAATTCGGATAGGAAATGTGTTACGGATTCAATCTGAAGATATGCGGCAAAAACGACGACAACGAGCAGAAGAAAAAGCAATGAAAGCACCGATCAAAATTTTGTTCCCGCTTGTCTTTTTTATCTTCCCAGCCATTTTTATTATTGTACTAGGGCCAGCGGTGATTCAAATCATTCATACCTTTATGAAATAGGTGAACAAAAATGGAAGAATGGATAATGATGAACGATGAAACAAAGCAAGTAGTTGGTCAGCGAATCCTAGTGGCCAACTCTTTTTTTCGACGATTGAAGGGATTGATGTTTCAAAAATCTTTCGGTGAATATGATGGGTTACTCTTAACGCAAACTAAGCAAATTCATATGTTTTGGATGCGTTTTCCACTCGATGTTGTCTATCTAAAAAGAATAGGGAAAAAAGAGGAAGACTGGATTTTTCAAATTGTTGATCTTCATGAAAACATGAAGCCGTGGACCATGGGGAAATGGGTTTCGCAAGCTACTGATGTATTGGAGGTAAAAGCTGGATGGATTCGTGAGCAGAAGATCAGAAAGGGGAATCTACTCCGTGTAAATAAATTGTCTTAATTTTCTTTTTTATCATTCTATTCATTTGAAATTGGAACGAAAATGATATAATGGGTATGAAGCAGTTGTTGGTGGAAAATAGAATAGAGGTGAAAAACGTGCCAAAGATCGCTATTGTTACAGATAGTACTGCTTACTTGAGTCAAGAGATCATTGACCGTTATGGGATTCACGTTGTACCATTATCTGTAAATTTTGGAAATCAAACATTAAAAGAAGGAAAAGATATAAGTACAGCAGAGTTTTATCAGCGCTTAAGGGAAAGTGACCAATTACCTACTACTTCCCAACCAGCAATTGGTGACTTTATTGCCCTTTATGAACGCCTAGCGAAAGATTATGATCAAGCCATAGCGATTCATCTATCGAGTGGAATTAGTGGTACGATGAACACATCACAATCAGCTGCACGAATGGTAGAGGGAATTGAAGTAGTTGTCCTCGATTCCGAAAGTGCTTGTTATGGTTTAGGCTTTATGGTAATTGAAGCGGCTAAAATGGTTGAGGAAGGGAAAAAACTTGAAGAAATCGTTGAACGAATTCAATGGATGGTTGGGAATTTACGGGCTTATTTTGTGGTAGATGATCTATCTTATCTTCACCGTGGAGGCCGTTTAAATGCGGCTCAATTCTTAATAGGCAGTATGTTAAAGATTAAACCGATTATTTATTTTGAAAATAAGAAGTTAGAACCTTTTGAAAAGATTCGGACGAAGAAAAAAGCGATTGATCGAATCTTGCAGTTATTAGATCAAGATGCAAGGGATGGAACGCCAATTCGTCTATCTGTTGTTCATGCAGATGTGATCGATGAGGCAAATGAACTATTAGAAAAAATCGAACGTACCTATCCTAATATTGAGGGAGATATTTCTGATTTTGGCCCAGTCATCGGTGCCCATACAGGCCCAGGTACAATTGGTATTGCTTGGTATAAGAAGTAGTCATCAAGAAACCGTTCCTATGTTTCATATTGGAATAACTTTTTCCATTAATCATCTTGGGGGTTTGTATATTCCATAAGCTGCGACATAGCGTGACTCGCAGCTTTAGCTGTGTAGCACGACTTGTACACGTTGTGTGCTTTCAGAAGTGCCCTTCTCTCCTTATTCTTTATTCATAGAAGGGCACGGATGACGGAGCGCGATGGAATATACAAACCTTTATTTATAGGAAGATACTAACCCACATGTTTCCTACCAACTGTTAGGTTTATATATTCCATAAGTGAAGAAATAGCACGACGGTAATGGGGGATATGAATGAGAAAATGTATCGTTTATTTGGTTGAAGAAAATGGAACATCTGAGTTCAGATTTAGTTTTGATCTAGAAATGGACCAGTTTTATTTTGCCAACCAACAGGTAAAAGAAATTATTGTCATTTCCCCTCCCCTTTCCATAGGAACCGCTCAGGCACTGATTCGATGTCTTAATGATGGAATGAAAAAGAGGGGTTTCATTATATTTGGCAGAAGAGAACGAAAAGAAGAAGTGGAACGTGAGCGAATTTGGCGATGTCAAGAAAAACTTGGCATAGCAAAGGTATATGATGTTTTTCCTAGTAAGGGGAACTTACTTGAGGGGATCACCGAAACAAGGAATAACAAAAGGGATTGGATGTGTGACCTAGCTACTTCTTATGCAAAGTGGAAAGAAGAAATTGCTCCTTTTGTCTTTGGCAAACAATTACTATTAGATGAGTTAAAAGGAATTCCAAATCTTGTTCTCGATGAATCTTTTTATCAAATGTTGCAATATGGGATTTTGACAGGAGAAGTAAAGGTTATGTCTAGTGTTGCTTCACCGCTTGATTCGGCAAGACCCATTTGCCATCGCTGTGGGTCGAGCGAGAAGGTACATGTTCAACCTTGTGCCAGTTGTGGCGATGCTTGTGCCACTTGTGAAGAATGTATTGCGATGGGAAGGAGTAAAACTTGTATCCCTTTGCTTCAGTTTACTTATTTTGGGGCGAAGATGATTAAGAAGGATCATAGACAGCGAGATATCCCCCCTACAATCAACACCCATTGTTACCAGTTAACTCCACATCAAGCACGGGTGGCCGAATATGCGGTTCATTTTCTTCATAATCAAGAATTTAAGGAACTACTCATCTGGGCAGTGACAGGAGCAGGTAAGACAGAGATGATTTTCCCAACGATTCATAAGGGGATCAGTAATGGATACCGCATTTTGCTTGCTTCGCCAAGGAAAGATGTGATTCGGGAATTAACGCCTAGGTTTCGTAAAGCCTTTCCTGAGATACCGATCGTTAGTCTTTATGGAGGTAGTCCTGAACGTTGGAATAGTGGCCAATTCTATTTGGCAACGACACATCAGACGTTGAGATTTGTTGATTTTTTTGATCTGGTGATCATTGATGAGATGGATGCTTTCCCTTATCATGGTGACTCTGTTTTACATCGTGTTGTACGTCGTGCATTAAAAAAAGACGGAAAACTTATTTATTTAACGGCTACACCTTCTAAAGATTGGATCGATCGTATTCAGCACCGTGAAATTGATGTAACGGTGCTGCCAATTCGTTATCACGGGAATCCCCTTCCTGTTCCAGAGTTGAAATATATTAATGATTTGCGGAAACGATTAAAACAAGAGAAGCCATTTCAAATCATGGAGGAATTTATTGCAGAAGTAAAGAAAAGAAAAGGACAAGCATTTATCTTTGTTTCTGAAGTTCGTTTGGTTAAAATCTGGCAGAATCAACTAAGGAAGTGGTTTCCCGATGCAAAAGTAGAAGGTGTTCATGCCACCGATTATTTGCGGGATGATAAAGTAGAACAGTTTCGCAAAGGGGATATTCAGTTCCTTGTTACGACGACCATTATGGAACGCGGGGTTACCGTACCCAATGTCCACGTTCTTGTGTTAGGTGCAGATACGCAAGTGTTTGATGAAGCGACATTAGTACAAATCGCGGGCCGCGTCGGAAGGTCGAAGGATTATCCTGATGGATTGGTGTGGTTTATTGCGGAAACAAAAACAAAAGACTTGGTCAAAGCTAAAGATCAAATCGAAAGAATGAATCAGTTAGCAAAAAATTGGATAAACAACAAAAAATAGTATAATTCTGATGGAAACAATAAGTATTGAAGGAGGAGTCGTGCGAATGAAAGCACTAGAGAAACGTAGAATCGAACGCATGAATACAGAAGTTACCTTTTTCGGCTTTGGAGCATTATCTATAGGACGTGATTGGGGATATGGGAGTGAAGAAGAGAAGAGGCGTCCAGAGGAAAAAGAAGCAGGACGAGTACTAAATTCGATTTTAGATTTAGGTGTAAACTTAATCGATACGGCAAGGGCCTATCACCGGAGCGAAGAACGTATTGGCAAGTATATTTCTCATCGGCGAAACGAATATATTTTGGCAACCAAATGTGGTGAACATAGTAACGAACCTCGTACTTATTATGATTTTTCCTACAAAGCGATTAAAGAATCGATTGATCATAGCTTACGTTTATTAAAAACGGATGTGATCGACCTGATCCAGATCCATTTTGGCCCTGAACCAGAGAAGGTTATTCAAGAAGGAGAAACATTAGCAGCAATGAAAGATGCGCAAAAGGAAGAAAAAGTACGTTTTCTTGGTGCATCTATCGATGGAGAATTAGCGACCCAATTGATTCAATCTGGGGATTTTGATGTGATGCAAATGGAATATCATCTGCTTAATCAAGCCAATAAGAAGAATATTGAATTAGCAAAAGAAAAAGGCATCGGTGTTTTGATTCGTACGGGGATTGGACGGGGATTATTAACTTCAAAAGTTTTGGGATTTATGGACACTGAATTTCCGGGAAAGGAGAATGTTCAACGGTTATTACAATTGATGAATCATGATGGGGAATTATTACATGCTCTTGCTTTACATTTTCTCTATCAAGAAGAGGGGATCAGTTCTGTTCTGATTGGAAGTAAAAGCATTGAGCGTTTTAAACAAAATATGAATTTGCTGGAAAGAGAAATTGATCTTGATTTATTAGAAAAAGCGATTGCGATTGGTCAAGGAAAAGGAGAAGCATAAAGTGGTGCGACAATGTCATTCTTACGACCAGAGGATTAAGTTCACGACTGATAATAAGTAATGGTTTGGCTTCGGAGAGGAGTAAGGAATGTTACAACAAAAAGAGAAACGGGGAAAAATGGATTGGAAACGACGCGCGAAACAACTCAAATTGGAACTGATGGTTCTCTATCTATCTTATCGCGATCCAAGGGTTCCTTGGTATGCAAAACTATGGACGGCCATGGTTTTAGTCTATGCCTTTAGCCCGATTGATCTGATTCCCGATTTTATTCCAATTTTGGGTTATTTGGATGATTTGCTTCTCATTCCATTGGGGATTTTATTGGCCTTACGCTTAATCCCGAAAGAAGTGATCGAAGAATATCGGGAGAAAGCAAAAGATATGAAACATCCAAAAAGCTGGATAGGGGCGATCGTAATTTTCCTTTTTTGGGTCATGGTTCTTTCACTGGTTGTTAAGCTGTTTTTAGGATAGTTTGCAAAATGTTGTGTGAAATGCAATGGGGGAGAGGGTATGGAATTAAAGGTTTTGCTTCGTTCCTTTTTTCATGATTTGCTCTTTCCAGAGCAAAAGTGCTTGTTATGTGAAAAGCCCATCGTCGGATATGCTAAAGATGTATCCCATCATCTGTCACAAATGAAATACGTCTGCATGACATGCAAAGAACAAATCGAAATTCCAACTTCTCCTTATTGTCAACATTGTCATAAACCATTGGATCATACTACTTCGACCAAAATCAATCAATCTTCTGATCCTCTTCTTTGTCTCGATTGTCAATATCAACCGAATCATGCGATTGTCATGAATCGGAGTGCCGTATTGTATAATACGTTTTTGAAGGAAGCGATTGCGCTATATAAGTATCGGGGAAAAGAAAGTTTGTCAATTGTCTTTAGTCGCTTATTAAAGATCGCTTATGATCGATATTATCAAGATCTATCGATTGATTACATTACATTTGTTCCTCTACATCCCAATCGTTTACAAGAAAGAAGTTTCAACCAAGCTGAGCAACTTTCGCTGCGTTTAAGCCGGATGGTCGGTATCCCTATTATCGATTCGATAGAACGGGTGAAAGAAACCCATAAACAGAGTAAAAGTGGGAAATGGGAACGGATCAATGAGATGAAAGATGCGTTTCAAGTTAAGAGGGAAGTAATTGAACAAATTGAAGGGAAAACTCTTTTAATCGTTGATGATATTTATACAACCGGTGCAACGATCAATGAGTGTGCTAAGGAATTGACACATTCTGGTGCTAGCATGGTTTATAGTTTAACACTATCCAGAGCGTGAATTCACGAAATTGTTTCATGACAAGGATTCACTTTTTCGGTACACTTAATGTAAGAAAAGTTTGGGGAGGAGACATGATGGGGATAGGTAATCTTCAAAACTGTCCACGTTGTGGAAAGCTTTTTGTGAAGGGGATCAAGGACGTTTGCCCTGCTTGTGATCGAGAGATCGAAGAAGAGTATCAACGATGCGCAGAATATATCCGTGAACATCGGCTTGTGAATCTTTACGAGTTAAGTGAAGCAACAAAAGTTAGCGTGAAACAGATTACCAAATTCATCAAAGAAGGCAGAATCTCGATTGCAGAAATGCCCAATATGACATACCCCTGTGAGTCATGCGGGGAACCGATTCGCGAAGGGAAACTATGCCCGAGTTGTCGAAGTCGATTAGAAAAGGGAATCAAGCAAGCCATTGAAAAGCAAACCATGAAGGAAGAACAAAGTAAAGGGATAGGCTTTCGCCGAGACTTTTTAGATAAAGGCCAAAATGGAAGATGAAAAATAGAGAAAACCACTAAATATTTTTCTTTCATTTGTCGATATATAAGATAAACCTTATGCATCGGCTTTTTTATTGTAAAGGAGTGGTATCAGTGAGGATCAATGATATCAATCGAATCCAGGGGATCAATCAATACCAAAAAATGAACCAGAAAAAAGAAGAAATAAAGAAAACCGAACAGAAAAAAGATCAAATTTTGATTTCGGAAGAAGCAAAAGAACTTCTAGAGAAGTCTAAAGATCTGACTCGCCGTGAGAAAATCGATCAGATCAAAGAACAGATTCAAAACGGAACCTATATGATTGATCCGAAAAAAGTAGCGGATAAGATTCTTGATTGGTTGAAGTAAATCGGGGATCAGGAGGAAGTGATATGTCCACTTTTCAATTATTGATGAATGTAATGAGTGATCTTTATCGAGCGCATACAGAAATGGTGGAAATCGCGAAATATAAGAAGCAAATTCTTATTGAAGGAAATATAGAAGAATTATCTAGAATCATGAACGTTGAATCTCAATGGGTGAAACATGTTGGCAAGCTAGAAGAGGAAAGAGCGTTTACTGTAAAACAGCTATTAAAAGAAAAAGGACTTTCCCTACAAGAAGTAACCATGAATGATCTAGTCAAAATGATGACCTCACCCCAGGAAAAAGAACAGCTTCAGCAAATACGTTTAAAACTTACTGAAGTCATTCAAGAGATTCAGGAGTTACATAATTTGAATTCCTTATTAATTCAGCAATCACTCGATTACATTTCTCATTCAATTGAAATGGTGATGGGAGAACCCAAGAATTTTTACACCTATGGAAATCCGATTTCAGCTAAACAACAAACGGTTGGATCCAGACGGGGGTTTTTTGATCAAAAAGCATGAACATACTCAAAAAGTGGCGATACCTTTAGCTTATTCCGAATCCTTTTGCGTGGACCCAATCGATTGGACACAAAGTTTATAAAGGGAAGGAGTGGAAGAAATGCGTTCCACATTTCATAATTTAGAAACAGCAAAACGTGGGTTATTTGCTGCACAAACAGCCATTCAGACGACTGGACATAATATTGCAAATGCGAATACGAAAGGATATACCAGACAGGCAGTCGATTTCGTCGCTTCAAAGCCAATGGAGGCTCTTGCTTGGACAAGAAGTACCTCGCCTGGACAATTAGGAACAGGTGTCGATTATTCCAACATTCGTCGATTACGAGACTCTTACCTGGATGGACAATTTCGCAATCAAAATCAAAACTTTGGTGATTGGGAAGTCCGTCAAAGCACCTTTGAAAAATTAGAAGCAATTATTAATGAACCTTCCGATTATGGAATTCGTACCGTCATCGATCATTTTTGGAATGCATGGCAAGATTTAGCTGGACAACCGGATAACCTCACTGCTCGATCGGTTGTTATTGAAAGAGCTGCTGCAATGACCGATGCGCTTAACGATGTGGCTCAGAAGCTAGAAGATTTAAAATCTGATCTCGTAGAAAGTTTGAAAGTAAAATTAGGTTCAGGGTCAATCGATGTAAATGGAAAACTACAGATCGAGAATATTGGTGATGTGAATACCCTTCTCACGCAGATTGCCAAATTAAATGAGCAAATTTATCAAGTAGAGGCCCAAGGTGATCATGCTAATGATTTACGTGATCAGCGTGATCTCTTAACCGATCAATTGTCTAAATTAATCGATATCACCGTGAAGGATGAAAAGGATAATAGCGGGTATACGATTACATTGTCAAATGGAACACAATTGGTAAAAGCGAATCATGCAAACCAGGTATACATGGATTCTTCAAATCCATCTGCATTGAAAGGATTTTTGTATGATCCAGAGACAAAGACGATTACTGATCTTACACCAAATACGCAAACATTGAAAGATGTTTTTAGTAGCGGAGAAGTACATGGATATTTGCAATCGATCGAAGAAGTAGAAAAGATCCAAAGTCAGTTGGATGATTTAGTGAATGGGTTAGTTTCGGGAAACATTGATCTGACATTAGTAAGTGGTACCCAGTTACCCCCAAACATGGCTAATCTTCTCGGCTTAGATGCAACAAATTATGATTCTTCTACACAGACCGTTACAAAGGATGTTGCGGTTAAAGTCCCTGGTATCAATGGTCTTCATCAAATGGGTTATGACTTGAATAGCAATCCGGGAATAGAATTCTTTACAAAAAAGGATAATACGAAGCCAATGTCTGCAAGCAATATTCAAGTCAACACGGCGATCCTTAATGATGTGACCAAAATCGCGACGTCGAATCGTTTAGAGAATGGAGTCGTATTAAAAGGGAATAACCAAATCGCTTTATGGATTGCGGATATGCGCTATACCAAGATTGAGGGAATCGGGAGCTCTGATGAATACTTCCGCTCAATGGTTGGTAATTTGGGTGTTAGATCCCAGGAAGCTGTTCGCCAATATAAAAGCCAAAAAGTATTGGTTGAACAAGTTGACCATCGTAGACAAGCTGTAAGTGGAGTCTCTTTAGATGAAGAGATGGCTGATTTAATTAAATACCAACATGCCTATAATGCTTCAGCCCGGATGATAACAGCAATTGATGAAATGTTAGATAAGGTGATTAATGGCATGGGGATTGTTGGTAGATAGTAGCAGAAAGTAGGTGGAACAAAATGCGAGTCACACAAGGGATGTTAAATAATCAATTGTTACGTAATCTAAATACGAATCTTTCTCGATTAGAAGTGTTGCAAAACCAAATGGCAACGGGAAAACGGATTAATAAACCTTCCGATGATCCTGTAGGCTTGAGTTTTGCTTTACGCTATCGTAGTGAGCTTGTTTCGAATGAGCAATATCAGAGGAATGTGGATTCTGCTACTTCTTGGTTAGAATATACCGATAAATTGATTAGTGAGACGAATGATGTTCTGCAAAGAGCAAGAGAACTTGCGGTGCAAGGGGCAAATGGCACGAACTCTGATGAATCAATGGAAGCATTAGCAATGGAAGTAGAGCAATTATATGAACAACTGGTGAATATAGGGAATAGCCAATTTAACGGCAAATACGTGTTTAATGGACAAAAAACGGATCAACCGCCTTATGATATGGCTACGGCCAAGCTATTAGGGACAGCGGATCCCGATACAGGGAAAATTTTATTTGAGATTGGGACTGGAATTACCATTCCAGTGAATATATCTGGGAAAGAGTTATTTGGGGCAAATGATGCTACGAATCCTAATGCTTTTCAAGTATTAGAAGAATTGAGAAGTGCGTTAATGAATCATAATCAATCGGATGTCAATACAGTTCTTGGAAAACTTGATAACGTGTTAGATAATGCCATGTCCAAATGGGCTGAAGTAGGAGCAAGGTCTAATCGAGTAGAGTTGATGAAAAATCGTTTAGATAATGAGAATATCAATATTCAAACTCTTTTGTCAAAAGCAGAGGATGCTGACTTAGCTGAAGTGATGATTAACTTGAAGATGGAAGAGAACATCTACCAAGCTTCCCTATCAACAGGTGCAAGAATTATTCGCCCAACATTAGTTGATTTTTTAAGGTAAGATAAAGGGGAATGACATATGCCTTCTATTCCTCAAATCCAGATTCGTCAAACTTATGCAAAAATCGGTATGGATAGCACTCCAGCCAAGTTAGAAATCAGACAACCGCAAGCAACAATCGAGATGCATCAAGAACCAGCAAAGCTTGAGATTGAGCATTCTTACCCTCAAGTAGAGATTGATCAACGAAAGGCATGGGGAGCATTAGGCTACGTCCCATTTCCTGACTTTCCTGATCGAATTTATGAACGTTTGCAACAAGTGTTTGTAAACAATCTAGCACAAATGGCCGAAAAGGGGGATCGATTTGCAGCGATCCATCTACAAGAAGACCCTTTTGCAGAAATGGCGACAGATCTATCCGTTTCTTTACCTGAATTGGATTATTTTGATACTCCTTCTTATGACAATGTGGATATTGATGTGAAACCACCCACATTGAATATCCAATGGATCAAAGGCGGAGTGGAATTGGAGGTTCAACCCAATAAACCAGAGATGCATTATATTCCCGGAAACGTGGACATCTATCTAAAACAAAGAAATTCACTACAAATCTTTCTACCAAAAATTGAACAAAGGATTTAATCGATAGAAACGAGAAATGCTATAGTAGATTCTATAGCATTTTTTGATGTATTTGTTGATGCACTGGTTTGTATATTCAACGCGCTCCGTTGTCCGTGTATTTCTATTTAATGAAAAATAAGGTAAGAAATACACTCCCAAAAGTCGCTGCTTATGAATATACAAACCAACATTGGGAAAAGTTTCAGGATGTGAAGATAATTGAAAAAATCTAATAGAAGGGGAAATTAGAATGGCAAAAATCGAAACGACCCGTTTTGGTCGGGTGAAGTATAACGAAGAAGATATCATCCATTTTGAAAACGGAATCCCTGGATTTGAGAAGGAGCAACTGTTTCTACTCATTCAACCTGATGTTGATCAGCCCTATGCCTTCTTGCAATCGATTCAAACATCAGATTTGGCTTTTGTGATTGTCAATCCTTTTATCTTTTATCCAAATTATGAGTTTGACTTAGATGAACAGAGTAAAGAAGAATTAGAAATAAATCATGTTGAGGATATCACAGTATGGGGAATTCTTTCGATTCCAGAAGACTTTAAAAAAACAACCATCAATTTAAAAGCACCTGTGATTATCAACGTGAAAAATAGAAAAGGGAAACAAGTTATTTTACATGATACGCTTTATGAAATCAAAACCCCTTTATTTTCGCAAAAATTAATAGAGGGGGTTAAATAGATGTTGGTTTTAACCCGGAAAAAAGGCGAATCGATTATGCTAGGTCATGATATAGAGATCACGGTTGTTGACATAGACGGTGATCAGATCAAACTGGGCATTAATGCACCCAAACATATTGAGATTCATCGTAAAGAAATCTATTTAACAATTCAAGAAGAGAATAAGAAGGCAGCAAAACCAACCATTTCTATTCATACATTAAAAGAAGTCTTCCAAAATACGAGAAAAATAGATGAATGAATGAGAAAAAGGGAGATGGAATGGGAAGATTCACTCTATTTACTTTTAATCGCAAAATTTAAATAAAAAAGTATTTCTTCCTTTGATCGATATATAAAATAGATTGGGAATTCGTGAGCGGCCGCATGAATTCCCATCCAGTCACATGGATGTGGGAATACAAAAATTCAAGGAGGAAAATAAAAATGAGAATTAATCACAATATTTCGGCTCTTAACACTTATCGTCAGTTAACCAATGGTACAAATGCTGCTTCAAAGTCCATGGAGAAATTATCTTCCGGTCTTCGTATTAATAAAGCTGGAGATGATGCAGCAGGTCTTGCAATTTCTGAAAAAATGCGTGGGCAAATTCGCGGTCTTCAACAAGCAAGCCGAAATGCTCAAGATGGAATTTCCCTTATTCAAACAGCAGAGGGTGCCTTAAATGAAACACATGCTATTCTTCAAAGAATGAGAGAACTTGCTGTTCAAGCATCCAACGATACAAACGTAACTGCTGATCGTACAGCAATTAGTAATGAGCTTACACAATTACAACAAGAAATTACAAGGATCTCAAATGAGACTGAGTTTAACACTCAAAAATTGCTTCAAACAGCAGCAACATATAATTTCCAAGTTGGTGCAAATAGTGGACAAAATATTAAATTAACAATTAATAAAATGGCAGCAACTGCACTAAGTTTAACTACAACAAATCTAAAAGTTGATACTTTTACAAACGCAAATAATGCAATTAGCAAAATTAATGCTGCTATTGAAACTGTATCTTCTGAACGTGCTAAATTAGGTGCTGTACAAAATCGTCTAGAGCATACAATTAATAATCTAGATACAGGTGCAGAAAACTTACAAGCTGCAGAATCCCGCATTCGTGATGTTGATATGGCGAAAGAAATGATGGAATTTACGAAGAATAATATCTTACAACAGGCTGCACAGGCTATGTTAGCACAAGCTAACCAGCAACCTCAGGGAGTACTTCAATTACTACGATAAATAACAATAATTTTTCAAAACAAAAAAGGGTCTAAGGATAAATATCCTTTGACTCTTTTTTAATAAGGCAACAAGGGGAAAATAGTATGAATATCTTTAAAAAAAACATAGAAGTTTTCAAAAAAAAATATCATTATGATCCTTACTTTGAGGATTATCATGATATTGTAGTTGAACCAACTAGAAAAGAAGATTCAATAACGTTAAAGTATAAAATTGATAATAAATTCTATTATTTGCATAGTCTTTACGATCCTAAAGTAGAAGCTGACAATATTGTTGAAAATTTATATGAAGAAGGAAACTTATATATAATAATAGGATTAGGTTTAGGATATATAGCTAAGTCGCTTTTAAAACGTATAAAGGATTCAGATTATATATTTATTATTGAACCTTCAAATAAAATATTTACAAAATGTATGGAATTAGTTGATATACATGAGTTAATTGAACATAAGCAAGTATTTCTTTATATAGATAGAGAAAATAAAAATGAAATTAGTTATTACTTAAACCAACTTGTTCGACAACGATTATTTAATCATTTTAAATTATATATATCTAGAAATTATGATAAGTTATTTCCAGAAAAAGTTCTTAGTATTTTGGAAAAAATTAAAGAGGCAATCAAAACAC
This sequence comes from Tepidibacillus fermentans, assembly GCF_004342885.1. NCBI lineage: Bacteria > Bacillati > Bacillota > Bacilli > Caryophanales > Bacillaceae > Tepidibacillus > Tepidibacillus fermentans. Next base: position 58,221 of record NZ_SMAB01000005.1, on the reverse strand, counting down.
ATCAAATAAATCTCAATACTACATTTCTTTTTTCTGAGGAATGGCAATTAAATTATCTTAAGAATCTCAAACATAGCATAAAAGCTATACCATTTAATAAATTTAAAAATTTTATATCTTTACCAGCAATTATTGTTTCTGCGGGACCTTCTTTAATGGAGGAGATTGATAAATTAAGATTATTAAAAAATAAAGCGTTAATTATTGCGTCTGGTTCAGCTGTTACGACATTAGAGTATTATCAAATTAAACCCCACATTATTGTTTCTATTGATGGTGGAGTGGTTAACTACGAACATTTTAAAAAAATTAATTATACAGATGTCCCGTTATTTTATGCTCCAATGATAAATCATAAAATATTGGATGAATATCGTGGCCCAAAAGTTATATTTCAAGGTCTAAATAATGAAATTAATGAATGGTATAATAAATTGTTAGGTTTTGAAACAGGAGAGATTGCATTAGGACCTTCTGTTGCAAATGTTGCATTAGATATTGCATGTAATGTTACCTCTGGGCCAATTTGTTTTATAGGTCAAGATTTAGGGTTTTCAAATGGTTATTCTCATGCTCTAGGGAATATAAACAGAACTAAAATTTCTTATGATAACGATAACACAAATCTCTTACAAGTTGATTCAAACGATGGTGGCAAAATTTACACAAACTATGTCTATAATTCAATGAGAAAATGGTTTGAAGATTATATACAGGAAAAAAATCTCATTAATATCTATAATGCAACTAAAAAAGGCGCAAAAATAAAAGGTACTAATATAATTGATTTTGATGAATTTATAAATAAGTTTTGTATTAGCGAAGTAAATGTCGAACAAGAATTAGCTAATAAATTAAATAATTCTCCGAATAATAATATTGATAGAGAGAAATTGATTAAGGAAAATTTGGAAATCCTTAATGAATTAATAGAGATAACTTTCAAAGCTATGAAATTGTCAAGAGAATTATTAGAATCAATAAATAAAAATAATAATATTTTCATAGGTAAAATTATAAAACAATTAGATAATTTGGATAATAAGCTATTTAGAATAGAAAAAAAAGATTTAATACTTTTCTATATAAAACAACCTATTTTATTAAGATTAGAATCTTGGAAAACTTTTTCTGATAAAAATGAATCTTTGAATATTGCAAAGAAAAACTTATTTTTTTATGAACAATTATATGATATTGGGAAAAAAGTAAAGGAAATTTTTGAAATCTTAATTTTAGATGGAGGACAATATGAAAAAACAACTAATTGAACTTTTAGATACTATAATTAAGTATTTATCAAAATTAATTAATGCAACTGACGAGATTGCAGAACAATTTCAATTAGGAAACGAAGGAAAGGCGATTCAACTTCTAAAGGCTTATATTGAAGGCATTGCTTGGCTAGTTGAGGCTATTGAAACAATACAATCGTTAGATCAAAAGTACTTATCTAATATACTAATTAGGACTCTTACTGAAAAATTGATTGAAATGGAAGCGTCTTTAACTAATCAAGATTACGTTCTTTTTTCAGATTTACTACAATATGAAATGAAAGAAATACTAATAGATTACCAGAGAGAAATAGAACAATTTTATGGGGAAATGAATAATGGAAAGTAATTCTCATATTACTTTAATTCAAGCAAAAAATGGGGAATTAACATGTGAATATAGTAATGATGAACAAAGTTTGCTATTACACAGTAAATATAATCCGACGAAAGAAGCTGAAGCATTTATTTCGAATCATATTCATGAACTAAATAAATATAAAAAGGTTGTAGTATATGGGTTAGGCTGTGGACATCATATAAAGGCATTGCTTAGACAGACAGAAGAGTCACACCAAGAAATTGAGGTATGGGAATGGAACCTTGATCTATATAAAATGATTCAAGAAATTGATCAATTAAATGAAGTATTCTCCCATAAAAGAGTTAGGATCTTTGCTACAGATAATCGAGAGATTATATTAAAAAAATTGCAAGATTATGCAGTTAAAGAATTTTATTTACTCATTCATTCACCTTCTATGAAAATCATACCTTCCAAGTTTCAAAAGTTTAAAGATATCATGCAAGACTATCAGATAAATATATCAAATATATTAGCAAATAGGGACATGTTAAATGAGCATTTTAGTATCAACCGAATAAAGGCTAAAGTTAATTATCATACGTTAATAGATAGTTTAAATGGAGTTTCAGCAATTTTGGTCTCTGCGGGTCCTTCATTAAATAAAAGTCTCTCTTATCTAAGAGAAAACATAGATAAGTATATCATTGCTTCTGTCGGAACTGCATTAACACCATTAATTGAAAATGGAATAATACCTGATTTTGTGTTGATTACTGATCCCTCAGAAAAAATAATCGAGCAATTTTATCAAGTTGATAATGAAATTCTGACTTCTATCCCTCTTTTTTATTTTGGAACAGTACATCCGAAAGTAATTTCATTTTACCCGGGCAAGAAAATTATGTTATTGCAAAAAGGAATGGAGTTAGCTGAAGAAATGGCAGTAAAGAACGAACTTCCTTTAATAGATACAGGAGGATCTGTTGCAACGGCTTTACTAGATTGGTTAGTTAAACTTGGAGCAAAACAAATATGTTTTATTGGTCAGGATTTGGCCTATACAAATAATGAAACTCATAATCCTGGAACTCACAATTATAGAATAATAAAAAAAGAAGAGATGTCTTTTTATCATAAAGTAGATAATTATTTTGGGAATGGGAAAGTACTAACAACTACTAATCTATTACTCTATAAAAATTGGTTTGAAAAATATATTCAAAAACATAAGGGAATTAAGTTCGTTAATGCTACAGAAGGTGGAGCATATATTAAAGGTGCTGAACATATTTCTTTTGAACAATTTATTAAACGCTTAAATTCAACTAATGTTCGATATAAACGTAATCAGTTTAAACAATTAATAGAACAGCTATAATTGCTAATTTTTATACCTAATTATGGAGGGAATGAAATGGATCTAAAAGGCAAAACAATCCTAGTAACTGGCGGAACGGGCTCTTTTGGGAAGAAATTCGTGGAACAGATACTTAGAAATGAGATAAAAAAAGTCATTGTCTTTAGTCGAGACGAATTAAAGCAATATGAAATGGCACAAACATTTACAGATAATAGAATAAGATATTTCCTAGGGGATGTAAGAGATAAAGATAGATTATATCGAGCTTTTGAAGATGTAGATATCGTCGTCCATGCAGCAGCATTAAAGCAAGTTCCTGCATGTGAATACAATCCTTTTGAAGCTATCAAAACCAATATCTTAGGTGCACAAAATGTTATTGAAGCAGCACTTGACCGTGGGGTAAAACGAGTGATTGCATTAAGTACAGATAAAGCAGCTAGTCCCGTAAATCTATATGGGGCAACAAAGTTAGCATCAGATAAACTATTTGTTGCTGCAAATTCCTATGCTGGTAATAAAGATATTCGTTTCTCAGTCGTTCGTTATGGGAACGTTGTAGGAAGTCGCGGTAGTGTTGTTCCTTTATTTAAGAAATTAAAAAATACAGGAAAATTACCAATTACAGATGAAAGAATGACAAGATTCTGGATTACATTAGATCAAGGTGTTCAATTCGTGCTGGATAATTTACAAAGAATGCAAGGTGGAGAAATTTTCATTCCAAAGATTCCAAGTATGAAAGTGGTAGATCTAGCGGAAGCTATTTGTCCAGAGTGCGAAATTGAATTTATCGGAATTCGTCCAGGTGAAAAGCTTCATGAGGTTATGATTACTGAAGATGATGCAAGGCAAACACTTGAATTTGATGATTACTATGTGATTCAACCGGAGTTTGTTTGGTGGAATAAAGAGAAAATGGTGGGCGGGAAACCACTTCCTGAAGGATTTAGATACAGTAGTGACACGAATACCGATTGGTTAACAATCGATCAACTAAGAAGGCTTATTGAAGAGTAAATAAAGAAATAGAGGGAATATCAAATGACAAAAGAACCATTAGCCATTCATGGTGGAATTCCTGTAAGAAAAGAATATCTACCTTATGGTCAACAATGGATTGATGAGGAAGATATCAAGCAGGTTGTTCAAGTATTAAAGGGGAATTATCTAACAACAGGACCTTATATTACCGAGTTTGAGAAAAAGATAGCAGAATATGTGGGAGCGAACTATGCGGTTGCTTTTTCAAACGGAACCGCCGCTCTTCATGGAGCTGCTTTTGCGGCAGGGATCCAACATGGGGATGAAGTCATTACCACTCCGATGACATTTGCTGCCAGTGCAAATTGTGTGTTGTACCAAGGTGGAACTCCAGTCTTTGCAGATATTGATCCTCAAACATACAATATCGACCCAGAAAAGATTGAAGAATTAATTAACGAAAAAACCAAGGCTATTATTCCTGTAGATTTTACTGGACAACCCGTAGAGTTAGATCGAATATTAGAACTTGCTAAAAAACATAATTTAATTGTAATTGAAGATGCTGCACATGCTTTAGGTGCCACCTACAACGACCGCAAGATCGGTTCAATCAGCGATATGACCATGTTTAGCTTCCACCCCGTCAAACATATCACCACAGGTGAAGGTGGAATCATTACCACAAACAATAAAGAATATTACGAGAAACTCTTACAATTCCGGACACATGGAATTACTAGAGATAGAGATAAATTAATAGAAAACCATGGGCCCTGGTATTATGAAATGCAGTTCCTTGGCTATAATTATCGAATGACAGATATACAAGCAGCCCTAGGGATTAGCCAGCTTAAGAAGATCGATCAGTTTGTAGAGACGAGAAAGAACTATGCGGAAATTTACAATAATGCTTTTAAGGATATGGAAGAGGTAACGATACCTTATCAAATGAAAGAAGGATCATCCAGTTGGCATTTATATATCCTTCGCTTGAACTTCAATCAATTGACAGCATCAAGAAAAGAAATCTTCGAAGCCCTACTTAAAGAAAATATTGGAGTAAACGTACACTACCTACCCGTATACTGGCACCCATATTATCAAGAATTAGGGTATAAAAAGGGACTTTGTCCCAATGCCGAGAAGCTGTATGAAGAAATAATTACATTACCTCTATTCCCCAAAATGAGCGTATTGGATGTTCAAGATGTCATTAAGGCGGTAAAAAAGGTCATTAACTATTACTCAAAGTAGGTGAAAACCTTGAAGATCGTAGCTATAATCCAAGCCCGTATGACTTCTACGCGTCTACCAGGAAAGGTGTTAAAAAAGGTATTAGATAAGCCTTTACTTGAATATCAGATTGAACGAATCCAGCGTTCGAAACATCTTCATGAGATCGTCATTGCAACGACAACAAATGAAACAGACAACCCGATCGTAGAATTAGCAAATAAACTAGGGATAAATGTGTATCGAGGTTCAGAAGAAGATGTATTGTCTAGATACCACGAAGCCGCTATACAGTATGGGGCCGATATTATCGTCCGTTTAACATCGGACTGTCCCGTGATTGACCCAAAAGTCGTGGATAATGTCATTCAATACTATTTAGAGAATCAAAGTCGATATGACTATGTTTCCAACACCTTAACAAGATCCTATCCTAGAGGGATGGACACGGAGGTTTTTACCTTTCAAGCATTAAAAGAGTCCTATAATGAAGCAGAAGAAAAGCATGAAAGGGAACATGTTACACCATTTATTTATCTAAGACCAAATCGTTATTCTCTCGGTAGCGTTCAATATATCACCGATAAGAGCACTTATCGGTGGACCGTTGATACACCAGAAGATTTTGAACTCATTCGAAGAATTATAGAAAATCTTTATCCAAGTAATCCTCATTTTACGCTAGAGGATACGATCACTCTCTTAGAAACCAATCCTGATTGGTTAGAGATCAATCGAATGATTGAACAAAAAGAACTAGGTGAATAGTATGAATGTCTTTATACGAGCAGACGCGTCTTATGAAATAGGGACTGGTCATGTCATGAGGTGCCTAACTCTTGCAAATCACCTAAGGAACAAAGAAATAAATGTTATTTTTCTATCTAGAGAGTTAACTGGTGACCTTTGTCAATATATTGAAGAAAAAGGTTTTAACGTACATTGTTTATCTGGGGGTAACCCATTTCTTGAGGAAAATAATTGGGAAAAAGATGCAATCGAAACGATTTCTATTATAGAAGAATATCAGGGGCCGAAATATATCATTGTAGATCATTATGCATTAGACCAGAATTGGGAAGCAAAAGTAAGACCCTTTGTAAAAAAGATCATGGTCATCGATGATTTAGCAAATCGTGTGCACGATTGCGATCTTCTCCTCGATCAAAATCTATATGAAGATATGCAAACTAGATACAATGGGCTCGTGTCACAGAATTGTAAAATATTTCTAGGCCCAAAGTATGCTTTGCTAAGAGAGGAATTTATTGAGGCTAGAAAAACGTTATCGGAAAGAAGTGGAAAGGTAAAACGAATTCTGGTATTCTTTGGCGGAAGTGACCCAACAAATGAAAGCATTAAGGTTCTCAGAAGTTTAGAACATATGGATCTAAAAGAGATAACAATTGATGTTGTGGTAGGAAAATCCAATCTACGAAAACAAGAGATTGAAAATATCTGTAACCAACATGAAAATATGAATTATTATTGTCAAATTGAAAATATGGCCGAGCTTATGGTAAAGGCGGATTTAGCGATTGGAGCAGGTGGGTCAACCACATGGGAAAGATGTTATTTAGGCTTACCAACGATAACTATCATTGTTGCAGAGAATCAATACTTGACGACTAAAGCAGTGGAAAAAGCTGGTGCAATCCTAAATTTGGGGTGCCATTCTGAAGTTTCCAATCAAGACATTGAAAATGCATTAGAATTGGTATTAAATCACCCGACCTTTCTTAGAGGTATGAGTCGAAAAGCTTTAGAGATTGTTGGGCAATCGAATCATATGGATCGATTATTATATGAATTCATCGAGGGATAATCATATGTTGATATATAGGAATTATAAGCTTCGTCCAATTGAAGAAGAGGATTTAGAAATGGTATTAAATTGGCGGAATTCAGAACGAATCCGAATGAATATGTATACTGATCATCTGATTACAATGGAAGAACATCGAGCTTGGTTTCAGCGATTAAAAGAAGATAATAGGAATCTTACATTCATATTTGAATACATGGATGAACCCGTTGGTGTTATGAATTTTAATCGAATAGACAATCACAATCGAAATTGTACTTGGGGTTTTTATTTAGGGAAAGAAAATTTACTGAAAGGTACTGGTTTAGCGTTAGGATATCTTGGACTTAAATATGCTTTTGAAAATCTAAATATTCGAAAGCTTAGTGGTGAAGTATTTGGATTTAACATAGCTAGTTATAATTTTCATAAGAAACTACATTTTAAAGAAGAAGGGCGCTTATTAAAACATATTAAAAAGAATGGACAATATGAGGATATCATTCTATTTGCTCAATTTGAAGAAGATTGGAAGAAGAATAGGATATTAATTGAAGCGGATTTACAATCAAAACTTTCGACAATATAGTTATTCCATCTTAATTAAGGAGAATTGAGTCTATGAAAGATATTACGATATCGGGAAGAAAAATAGGAAAAAACCATAAACCGTTTATCATTGCAGAAATGTCAGGTAACCATAATCAATCATTAGAAAGAGCGCTGAAAATTGTTGAGGAAGCGGCAAAAGCTGGTGCGGATGCTGTAAAACTTCAGACCTATACTGCAGATACGATGACACTTGATATTAGTGAAGGTGAATTTTATATTGATGATAAAAATAGTTTATGGAAAGGGAACTCCTTATATAAACTATACCAACAAGCATATACTCCATGGGAATGGCATAAACCAATATTCGATAAGTGTAAGGAACTAGGATTAATTTGCTTTAGTACGCCATTTGACGAATCCGCAGTCGATTTTTTAGAAAGTCTTGATGTTCCTGCGTATAAAGTGGCATCCTTTGAGAATGCTGACATCCCATTGATTAAAAAAATCGCAGCAACTGGAAAACCAATGATCATTTCAACTGGAATGGCAACCGTTGCTGAGCTTGATGAAACTGTCCGTACTGCTAGAGAAGTAGGCAATGATCAGATTATCTTATTAAAAACCACCAGTACTTATCCAGCTTCACCAGAGAATACAAATATCAGTACTATTCCACATATGCGAGAACTTTTCCAATGTGAAGTTGGCCTATCTGATCATACTATGGGGGTTGGCGTAGCCGTAGCTGCTGTTGCATTAGGAGCAACTGTCGTTGAAAAGCATTTTACCTTATCTCGTGCAGATGGTGGTGTGGATTCCACATTTTCCTTAGAACCAGCTGAATTAACTGCATTAGTTATTGAAACAGAACGGGCATGGCAAGCATTAGGGAAAGTGAGCTATGGACCAACAGAAAAAGAGAAGGTATCTATGAAATATAGGCGTTCGTTATACATTGTAAAAGATATGAAGGCTGGGGAAATCGTTACAAAGGAAAACATGAGAGCAATAAGACCTGGATATGGTTTAGCGCCGAAATATTATGATGTCTTACTTGGGAAAATTGTGAAGAAAGATATTAAAATGGGAACGCCAGTAAGTTGGGATCTTTTTGTTTAATTATAGTTTTTTTTGAAAGCTTCCCTAAAGTTTTAGCACCTTAATACTTAGATTATGGTGTTTTTTTTCTAAATAAATTAATAAAAACTTCCGATAATAATACCAAAGGTTTTATTTTGAGGGGGATTTAGTATGGGGATTGAGGGTGTTTTAAATACAAAGCAAATTAGACCAATTGAACGGGTGCAGGAAAACACTTTTATACCAGATAAGAAACTACTAAAGGGTAATAAAGAAGAAGCCAAAATAGAAGAAACTCCAAATACAATTTCAAAGGAACAATTAGAGAAAGAAATTGAAAGTGTCAACCAATTTTTAAAGTCATCCCAAACTTCTATAAAGTTTCAATTACATGATAAATTACATGAGTATTACGTTCAAATCATTGACGAGAATACAAAAGAAGTGATTAAAGAAATACCTCCAAAGAAATTCTTAGATATGTATGCTAACATAATGGAACAGATCGGTTTAATTGTAGATCATCGAATTTAATAGGTGGTGATTGAGATGAGTTTGCGTATTGGCGGTTTAGCCTCGGGAATGGATATTGATAGTCTTGTAGCGAAACTAATGACCGCAGAAAGAATTCCTTTAGACAAGTTAACGCAGAAAAAACAGATCTTAGAATGGCAACGTGACGATTATCGGTCAATGAATACCCTTTTATATGATTTAAAGAATTTTATCGGGGTTACGCAGACAGACGGAGTAGGAAGAAAAAGTACATTTACGAAAAAGATCGTAACAAGTAGTAATGAGAGCGCAGTGTCTGCTAAGAATATTAACAGTACAGTCGACATTACATCTACAATTGGTGTAAAACAATTAGCTGAAGCTGCTTCAATGTATAGTAAGCAAGATATTCGCCTATCTACGAACTTTGATCCAAATAATAAATTAGACGCAGAAATTAGTGCTGGGAATATTCGATCTTTTACAGATACAACATTCACCATTCAAGTGATACAAGCGGATGGAACTTTGTCACCTGTTACGTCTACAAATACTTTTACAGTGGATACTGCCAATCAAAGTCTAAATGATGTAATTGCGGAAATTAATAAGCGTAATATTGGTGTTAGTGCATTTTACGATTCAATGACAGGTAGGGTCTCTCTTGTTGCGAATCATACAGGAGATGTAGCGGGTCAACCTGAAATTGTTTTAAGTGGCGATTTCCTTACATCTTCGTTACAACTAGATGCAGACAACGTACAGGCAGCAAATAACACTGTGGGCAACCTTGGAAAGAATGCTGTGTTTGTCATTAATGGAATGGAAACCTATAGAAATTCAAATACCTTTCAAATCAATGGATATGAATACACGTTAAAGCAGGTAACAGATAGTAACGGAGACGGTATTATCTCTTCAAATGAAACTGTAACGATTTCCTCAAAAACAGATACGGATGCTATTTTTGATTCGATAAAAAAATTTGTCGATAAATATAACGAAACGATTGATAAGATCAACTCCAAGATCTCAGAAAAGCGTTACCGGGATTATCCGCCGTTAACTGATGCCCAGAAGAACGAAATGAAGGATAAAGAGATCGAACTATGGGAAGAAAAGGCGAAGAGCGGGTTATTGTATAACGACAATATTCTTTCTAGTGGCCTAAATCAAATGCGTCTTCAAATCTATGATTCGGTCGATGGTTTGACCTCTACGTTTTATGATTCTGCAAAAAATGCAGATATTACGATTAATCAACTTGCAAACATTGGCATTACGACATCTTCCAACTATCTGGATAAAGGAAAGTTAGTGATTGATGAAGCAAAGTTAAAAGAAGCGATTTCGCAAAATCCGATGGCCATTTATGAACTCTTTAATAAAGAAGTGAAAAATGCAGATGGCAGTCTGAACTTTAAGCAAAGCGGTATCGTGACACGTCTTGAAGAAGTAATTGGCCAAACGATAAAAAATATCGAGGTAAAAGCTGGAAAAAGTTATTATACCAACAATCAATATACATTAGGACGGCTTTTAGACCAAGTAAACTCAGATATCACCGATTTTGAAGAAAGATTAAAACAGATCGAAGATCGATATTGGCGTCAATTCACGGCAATGGAACAAGCGATCAACCAATCGAATCAACAAAGTATGTATCTGATGCAACAATTTGGCATGGGACAATAAGGAAAGGGGAGTACTTTTGTGTCCATCAATCATCCATATCAAACCTATCAACAGAATTCGGTCACCACAGCTTCTCCTGGTGAGCTTACGTTGATGCTATATAATGGCTGTCTAAAATTTATCAAACAGGCCAAACAAGCGATTCAGGAAAAGAAAATCGAGGAAAAGAATACAAACTTAATCAAAGCCCAAAACATCATTCGCGAATTAATGGCCACATTAAACATGGATTATGAAGTCGCCAAGCACATGATGCAAATGTACGACTATATGTTGCGTCGGCTGATGGAAGCTAACATTAAGAGTGACATAGAGATCTTAAATGAAATCGAAGGGTATGTCATTGATTTTCGTGATACATGGAAAGAAGTCATCCAGATTAATCGCAGAATGCAATATGGCCAAGGTGGGGCATAATCGTGAATCTTGTTGAACAAATCTATCAAATTACGATTCAACTCTATCAACATTTGCAAAAAGAACCAAATAAAGACAAACGAGAGGAATACATTGCGCAAATACAGAATTACCTCGATCAACGCGAAAAATTAATCGATGAATTAAAAGGAAAAACAGAGTATACTGATGAGGAGAAAGAATTAGGGAAAAAGATCGTTGGCTATAACCAAGCAATCGATTTGCTACTCGAACGAATTTATCGTTCTATCGAGGCTGATGTTCGCCAAACGAAAGAACGAAAAAAACTTCACCAAACGTACAATAATCCTTATCAAGGATTATCTGTGGATGGAATGTTTTTTGATAAGCGGAAATAGCAAGGAATAATGGGGGAGAAGGCCATGGGACACCATCATCATCACGATGACGATCACGAACATTATTATGATGATACCAAATTACATGATAACCAGTTTATTTTTTTACGCCATTATCTTCATATGTTGCAAACCTGTGAAGAAGGGGTTCATTATTTAACAAAAAGGATTCAGCACGAACATACGTTAGATTTACCGATGCTTCAAGATTGTTTAGATGTTTTTCAGACGCTAGAAGATGCTAATTTCTTATCTTCAAGTTTAATGAAAAAAGTAGATTATTCTACTTATGAACTGATTAAGTCATTTGATCAGTATAAGACCCAAATTGAACAAGTAAAACAATCGATTGAAAATGAAGAGGTTGATCGCGTGGTTGAAATCCTCGTTGGTCATTTATTCCCTGCTTATTTAGAATGGTCGATGGAAGTTCAAAAACGTCTCTTTCCACGGATTCAACAATAGAATAAGGTTGCATATTTAGGGCTGACTCACAAGAGTCAGCCACTTTTTTAAGTATAAGAATTTGCGACTAAGCTCCCTTACCCCTAATAAGCTTGGCTTGTATGCTTCTATAAGCATGACTTTTTTTGTATATCTATTTATTCACAGAAAATTAACCTGATTTTAATATTTCACAAATAGAACAGGCATTCTTGTGAACAATGTGCACAAAAAAATGTGGATAATGTGCATAACCCTGTGAATAACGAGAATAACAGTATTTACTTTTGTGTATAACCCTGTTGAAAAGTTTATAAATCTGTGGATAATTTTTTTCTTTTGTATTTTCAATGAAAAATAGGTTGATTATTTATTCGCTTGTATGTATAATCATTCATAAGCATAAGGAATGATTAAGGGAGGATCGTCGATGAAAAGTAAAGGATTAAAAGTTGTATTATTGATGTTCTTATTTGTAGTTGGGAGTTTAGGACTTATTGGTTGTTCTTCAGAACAAACAGGAACAAAATCACAAGAAGGTCAAAAAGCTGCAGAAGAAAAAACCTACGTTGTTGTGACAAATGCAGAATTTCCTCCATTTGAATCCACCTTACCATCTGGTGAGATCGTTGGATTTGATATTGATTTAATCAATGCGATTGCCAAAGCTGAGAATATGAAAATCAAAATCCAACATCAAGGTTGGGAAGCGATGTTAAAAGCTGTAGAGACGGGGACAGCAGATATTGGTGCATCGGGAATTACCATTCGTGATGATCGTAAAGAAAAGTATGACTTTACTTCTCCATATTTTGAAGCGACCCAATTGATCTTAGTTCCTCAAGAATCGAATATCAAATCGGCAAATGACTTAAAAGGGAAAAATATTGGTTTCCAAAGTGGAACTACAGGAGAAACAGCCGCTCAAAATATTTTTGGTAAAGACTATAAAGGGTTAAAAGGATATCCTGACTTGCCAACGGCGGTGAATGACCTATTTACCGGTCGAATTGCTGCGGTCATTGGCGATAATGCCGTAGTGGCTGAATTTGTGAAAAAGAATCCTGATAAAAAGTTACAATTAATTAAGGATGATGCTTTTGAAAAAGAATATTACGGCTTTATCGTTAAAAAGGGGAACAAAGAACTTCTTGATAAGCTGGAAAGTGGATTAAAGAAAATAAAAGAAGATGGTACTTATCAGAAGATATATAATCAATATTTTGCAAATTAAATGATTGTAAAGAAGAACAATAGATAGATAAAGTGTGCGAAAAAATTAGCACACTTTTTTTTATAAAAAAATAATTGATTTTTATTCTTGAGCACGTATAATAATACACGTGTGTATAAAAAAGGATAAAATATGATGAAATGGTCAGCATACAAGGATTCTAAGATACTAAGGAGGCACATTTTGTGAAAAAAGTAAAATTAGCAATATTTGTGTTGCTATTGATCATTGGTTCATTATCATTATTCGGTTGTGGTGCAAGCGACAAAGGGGAAGATAACTCCAATACTGGTGGAGAAAAGACGTATAAAGTAGTAACCGATGCTACTTTTCCCCCATTTGAATCAACACTACCATCAGGAGAAATCGTCGGTTTTGATATTGATTTGATCAAAGCGATCGCTGAAGTTCAAGGATTTAAAGTAGATATCCAACATGTTGGCTGGCAGCCCATGTTAAATGCGATTGATAATGGCAAAGGTGACATTGCCATTGCTGGAATTACCATTGATGAAGAGCGAAAGCAAAAGTATGACTTTACAGAGCCGTACTTTGATGCGACACAATATATTTTAGTTCCTGAGAATTCCAATGTAAAATCCCTTGATGATCTACAAGGACAAAACATCGGTTTTCAAAGTGGAACAACAGGAGAAAAAGCTGTTCAAAAAATCTTTGGCAAAGACTATAAAGGGGCTAAAGGATACGAAGATTTGCCAGCAGCGGTTAACGACTTATTAACAGGACGAATTGTCGCGATCGTCGGCGATAATGCCGTTGTTGGTGAGTTCGTGAAGAAGTACCCAGACAAAAAGTTAAAAGTGGTCAAAGATGACCGTTTTGAAGTTGAACATTATGGGATTATGGTCAAAAAAGGAAATACGGAATTACTCAAACAGCTAAATGAAGGTTTAAAGAAAATCAAGGAGAATGGGAAATATCAAGAAATTAAAAATAAATATTTTGCTGAGTAAAAAACAAAACTGAAAATAAATGAGTGCGTGGACAACTCTGCGCACTTTTTTCCCGTATAGGAAAGTATAAAGGATCGTTTAAGAAAGAAGGGATGAAAATGGCTGAGTGGAATGCCGTTTTAGAATATAAAATCTGGTTTATCCGAGGCGTTGGCTATACCATCCTCCTTACCTCGGTAGGAGTGTTTTTTGGTACCATTATTGGCTTGTTTTTGGGGTTGGGTCAATTATCTCAACAGCGGATATTCCGTATATTAAGTCGGGCTTATGTGGATCTTTTTCGCGGGACACCTTTATTTGTTCAGATTTTAATTGTTCATTTTGCCGTGATGCCTGCTATTTTTGGCGATGAGGCTCCATCGGCCATCTTTTCTGGATTTGTCGCTTTATCTTTAAACTCAGGTGCCTATGTGGCAGAGATCTTCCGTGCAGGGATTCAATCGATTGATAAAGGGCAAATGGAAGCGGCTCGTTCTTTGGGAATGACTTATCGTCAAGCGATGAGATATATTATTTTGCCTCAGGCATTTAAACGAATGTTACCACCTTTAGGAAATGAGTTTATTGCTTTATTAAAAGATTCGTCATTGCTCGCTGTCATTGCGACACCTGAATTAACTTATGCGGGACAAATGACGGCAAAAAATACCTTTACCTCTTTTGGTCCTTATTTAACAGTGGCAGCACTCTATTTAATCTTGACGTTAATCTTGTCTAAAGGGGTAAGAGGGTTAGAAAGGAAATTTTCCAATGATTAAGGTAGAAGGTTTGTATAAACAATATGGTGATTTAGAAGTTTTAAAAGGAATCGATATTGAAATTCAGCCAAAAGAAGTAGTTTGCATCATTGGTCCAAGCGGTTCTGGGAAAAGTACCTTTTTACGCTGTTTAAATAAATTAGAAGATTTTCAAGCAGGAAAGGTAATTGTAAGGGGAGAAGATTTATCTGACCCTAAAATCGATGTAAACAAAGTAAGAACCCATGTGGGAATGGTTTTTCAACATTTTAATCTTTTCCCGCATATGACGGTTCTAGAGAATATCACAATTGCCCCCATTAAAGTGTTAGGAATGGAAAAAAGTAAAGCTGAAGAAATTGCCAAGAAATATTTAGGGAAAGTTGGATTATTAGATAAGGCAAATGCCTATCCTGATCAACTCTCTGGTGGACAAAAACAGAGGGTAGCGATCGCCAGAGCTTTAGCAATGGAACCGGATGTGATGCTCTTTGATGAACCTACTTCTGCTTTGGATCCGGAGATGGTTGGTGAGGTATTGGAAGTGATGAAACAGTTAGCCAAAGAAGGCATGACTATGGTTGTGGTCACTCATGAGATGGGCTTTGCAAGAGAAGTGGCTGATCGGGTCGTATTTATGGATCAAGGGCAAATTATAGAGGAAGGGAAACCAGAAGAAATCTTTTCTCAACCAAGACACGCACGGACACAATCCTTTCTTAGTAAAGTATTGTGAATTCTTATATCAATTGACGGTTCACGTATGTTTTTACCATTGGTAGAATATACCGAATGATATGTGTTATAATGAAAATAGGAAATTGGACAATCTTTACATTTGAAAGGAGCGGTGACCATGAATTTCATCGTTCGTGGGGACAACATTGAAGTGACTGAGGCATTAAGAGAGTATGTGGAGAAGAAAGTGGGTCGCATCGAGAAGTATTTCGATACTCCTCTTACAGCACCTGTTTATGTAACAATGAAGGTGGTTCGCGATCTTCATAGTGTTGAGGTAACCGTTCAACTACCAGGAGTTGTCCTGCGTGGAGAAGAACAAAACGAAGATATGTATGCTGCAATTGACCTCGTGGTGGAAAAATTAGAAAGACAGATCCGTAAACATAAAACAAAAATTAACCGAAAATTCAGGGAACAAGGAAGTCTAAAAACCCTTTTTAAAGAGGATCCTGTTGGTACAAAGGCTAATGAAGAGGAAGAAGAATTCCAAATCGTCAAAATCAAACGTTTTAATCTTAAACCAATGGATGTAGAAGAAGCCATTTTGCAAATGAATATGTTGGGCCATTCCTTCTTCGTATTCTCCAATGCGGAAACCGAAGAAACCAATATTGTATATAAACGTAAAGATGGCCGTTATGGTTTAATTGAGCCAGAATTTTAATGGTAATCTGTCCAGTTTATTTTGACATATAGTGTCGATTGGAAAACGCTCGCGAAAGTCGCAGCTTATAGAAACATACAAGCCTAGCTTATTAGGTTTGTATATTCCATAAGCAGCGACTTTTGGGAGTGTATTTTTTTTGTTTGTGCATATAAAGTATATAATCATAGAATGGACCAGCACCACTAGGCTTTTGCCTACATAGGATATGTCAGGAGGTGAAGAAAAATGGCATTTCTAAAATTTCTCCTTTATGTTGTCATTTTTTTCGCCATTTCAACGATAACGCAAATGGTTTATAGTGGATTGAAAAAGTCTTATTCCTTTGAGTCAGATTGGATCGCTCCTCTGTTCAGTGTGATTACAATTATGTTCTGGATGATCATCCCCTCCCATTGGTTCGTTCTCCTCCTGTTTGCGATAACATTAGGTATTACTGCCCAAGATAAAGGAAAAAACACAAAGCGGAAATTATTTTAATCTTTTGCTGCCAAGCTGGCAGTTTTTTTTGGAACGGAATTGGTGACATAAACGTTAAATAAATAAAGAAATAAAAAGGATCAATGAGATTTTTTGCTCCAACTGTCAAAGAGTGATAAAATAAAAATTAGACTTTTTCCTGTGAGAGGAGTTGTACTTGTGTTCGGATTACTAAAAAAAGTGATCGGTGACATGAATGAGCGTGAAATTAAACGTTTAAATAAAACAGTGGAAAAAATCAATCAACTTGAACCTCAAATCAAAGCTTTAAGCGATGAACAATTACGAGAAAAAACAGCTGAATTTAAAGAACGGTTGCAAAAAGGGGAAACGTTTGATGACCTCTTACCTGAAGCCTTTGCCGTTGTGCGTGAAGCTTCTCAACGTGTCTTAGGATTACGTCACTTTGATGTTCAGTTAATTGGTGGTATGGTCCTTCATGAAGGACGTATTGCGGAGATGAAAACAGGAGAGGGGAAAACACTTGTTGCAACCTTACCTGCTTATTTAAACGCTTTATCTGGTCAAGGGGTGCATATTGTTACTGTCAACGATTATTTAGCGCAACGTGACCGGAATACCATGGGTAAAATTTATGAATTTCTTGGGTTGACCGTTGGTTTAAATATCCACGGAGTTTCTGCTGAAGAAAAGCAAGCTGCTTATCAAGCCGATATTACCTATGGGACGAATAACGAGTTTGGTTTTGATTATCTACGAGATAACATGGTCTTATATAAAGAACAAATGGTACAAAGACCTTTGAATTTTGCCATTATTGACGAGGTGGACAGTATACTCATTGATGAGGCTAGAACTCCATTGATTATTTCGGGTACAGCTTCTAAGTCGACCGATTTATACTATGCAGCAGCACATTTTGTCAAACGTTTGGTTGCAAATGAAGATTATACGTTAGATGAAAAAACCAATACGGTAAATCTGACAGAATCTGGTGTGGATAAGGCAGAGAAAGCATTTGGCATCGATAACCTTTACGATACCAATCATATGACCCTAAATCATCATATTACTCAAGCCTTAAAGGCGGCTGTCTTAATGAAACGAGATCGTGATTATGTTGTACAAGATGGTGAAGTGATCATTGTTGACGAATTTACAGGCCGTTTAATGTATGGTCGCCGTTATAGTGATGGTCTACATCAAAGTATTGAAGCGAAAGAAGGACTTCAAGTACAAAATGAAAGTATGACCTTAGCAACCATCACCTTACAAAATTATTTTCGTATGTATAAAAAATTGGCAGGTATGACGGGTACTGCAAAAACAGAAGAAGAGGAATTTAAACGAATTTATGGTTTGGATGTTGTGGTGATCCCAACGAATAAACCAATGATCCGTATCGATTTACCTGATGTCGTTTATAAAACGGAACGAGCAAAATTTAAAGCGGTTATTGACGAAATTGTCCACCGATATGAAAAAAAACAACCTGTACTGGTGGGTACCATCTCAATTGAAAAGTCGGAACTTTTATCCGACATGTTAAAACGTAAGGGGATACCACATCATGTATTAAATGCGAAGTACCATGAAAAAGAAGCAGAAATTATTGCAAAAGCTGGCCAAGCAGGTGCAGTAACCATTGCAACCAATATGGCGGGCCGTGGTACGGATATTGTTCTTGGTGAAGGAGTTGCTGAGCTAGGCGGACTTCATATCATCGGTACGGAACGGCATGAGAGTCGAAGGATTGACAACCAATTAAGAGGACGTTCGGGACGTCAAGGAGATCCGGGTTCTAGTCAATTTTTCATCTCACTTGAAGATGATTTAATGAGAAGATTTGGCTCCGATCACATTATGGGAATGATGGATCGCCTAGGAATGGAAGAAGATCAACCGATCGAAAGTAAGATGGTGACAAAGGCAATTGAATCGGCTCAGAAGAAAGTGGAAGGTCATAACTTCGATATTCGTCGTGTCGTACTACAGTATGACGATGTGATGAACCAGCAACGGGAAGTCATCTATAGTCAGCGCAGACAAGTATTAGAAAGTGATAACTTGCGTGATGTCATTATCAACATGATCATGAATTTTGCCGAACGTTTGGTCAATATCCATTGTCCAACCGATCAAGTCCAAGAAGATTGGGATTTGAAGTCTTTATTAGACCATGCCAATGCAACCTTTTTAAATGAAGGAACTCTTTCCGAAAAAGATATATGGGGCAAAGAACCAGAAGAGATTTTGGAGCGTTTCCGTGAGGTTGTGGAACAACAATATCATCGAAGAGAAGAAGAACTTGGTGAGAATATGCGTGAATTTGAAAAAGTCATTCTTCTTCGTGCCGTCGATAGTAAATGGATGGATCATATCGATGCGATGGATCAATTACGGCAAGGGATTCATCTGAGAGCATATGGTCAAACAGATCCATTACGGGAATATCAGATGGAGGGATTTGAAATGTTCCAGGCCATGATCCAAGCCATCGAAGAAGAAGTGGCTACTTATATCATGAAAGCCCAAATCCAGAATCATCTTCAACGTGAGGCTGTTGCTGTGGGTCATGCGGTAGATAATACCAATCCAGAACCAAATTCGAAGAAAAAACCAGTTCGTGCAGCACAGAAAATCGGTCGAAACGATCCATGTCCATGTGGAAGTGGTAAGAAATATAAACACTGTCATGGAGCAGCACATTAGCAGCACATTCATCGATTGACAAGATTTCAGGGTCAAACTATAATGAATTCAAATTCCTTTAAAATTTCATATTGGTTATGCCTCTTATCCAGAGCGGCGGAGGGACTGGCCCAATGAAGCCCGGCAACCGACGCACAGTCTAACTGTGTTGGCAGGTGCTAATTCCAGCAGAATCTTATGATTCTGAAAGATGAGGGGGGGAAAGGTTATTCACTCCTTCTCATCGAGAGGGAGTTTTTTATTTTCATAAAAAGAGAGGAGAAATAAGATGAGTCAAGAAAAAAGTTATGAATTCGAAACGATTGCTTTACATGGGGGTCAACAACCTGATCCAGTAACAGGTTCAAGAGCAGTACCGATCTATCAAACCACTTCTTATGTATTTAAAGATACAGATCATGCTGCTAACTTATTTGCTTTAAAAGAACCAGGGAATATTTATACTCGAATAATGAACCCCACTCAAGATGTATTTGAAAATCGCGTGGCTCAATTAGAAGGTGGAGTTGGAGCCTTGGCTCTTGCTTCTGGATCTGCAGCCATTACCTATGCAATTCTTAACATTGCTGGTGCTGGGGATGAAATCGTATCCTCAAGTAGTTTGTATGGTGGTACATATAATCTTTTTTCTACCACACTCCCGAAACTAGGAATTACGGTTAAGTTTGTTGATCAAAGTAACACAGAGAATTTTCGACAAGCCATAAGCGAAAAAACGAAAGCAATTTATGCTGAAAGTATCGGAAATCCCAAAATTGATGTGCTAGATATCGAGGCTGTTGCCAACATTGCCCATGAAGCAGGAATTCCTCTTATCGTAGATAATACGTTTGCTACCCCTTATCTTCTTCGTCCATTTGATCATGGAGCTGATATTGTTGTTCATTCTGCGACCAAATTTATCGGTGGTCATGGAACTTCTATTGGCGGTGTAATTGTCGATGGAGGCAAATTTAATTGGGATAATGGTAAATTTCCAGGTTTAACGGAACCAGATCCAAGTTATCATGGGGTGGTATATACCAAAGACTTTGGATCATTAGCATACATTATCAAAGCAAGGGTTCAGTTATTAAGGGATATGGGAGCAGCGATTTCACCTTTTAATGCTTTTTTACTTCTTCAAGGATTAGAAACATTGCATTTACGAATGGAGCGACATAGTGCAAATGCTTTGCAAATTGCACAGTTTTTAGAAAACCATGATTTCGTTACTTGGGTGAATTATCCGGGCCTTCCTTCAAATCAATATTATGATTTAGCACAAAAATACCTACCAAAGGGTCAAGGGGCAATCTTCACCTTTGGCATTAAAGGTGGAGTCGAAGAAGGAAGAAAATTTATTAACAACTTAAAACTATTCTCCCATTTAGCCAATGTTGGAGATGCCAAATCATTAGTCATTCATCCAGCAAGTACAACCCACCAACAATTATCTCTTGAAGAGCAACTTAGTGCTGGTGTTACTCCTGAAATGATTCGTTTATCCATCGGAATTGAAAATGTAAATGATCTGATTGCCGATCTAGATCAAGCCTTACAAGCAAGTCAAAAGTGAAAATAAAAAAAATAAAAAAGTGTAAAAAGGTTGCAAAAGCAACCTTTTTTTCTTAATTATTGTGGAAGAAGAAGCGGAATAAACGGCGTAAACATGGGAAATTAGGAGAGATTAATTTCTTAATCAAAGACAAGTTAATCAAATTAGCGGCTTAGGATAACCGAAAGTCTAAGGAAGAAAAACATCGGAAGCCGTATAAGGGAAACCTCACGTACGGTTGATGAAGGGAAACTGAAATGAGTAAAGAAGCTTATGGTCGCTATGAAAGTTTCAGTTTTCTGCTCAACTTCTAATCCTTGGAGTAATGGGTAAACTATGGTATGATGAAATTTGAGATTTATTTAAAGAGGTGAAGCTATGATATCGCAGGGAGAACTAAAGAATGAACTAGAAAAGATGGCCAAACGATTGGCAGAGATTAGGGGGTCTCTTTGACATAGAAAGTAAAAAGAGCCGAATCGCTGAGTTAGAACAAAAAATGGCTCAACCTGATTTTTGGAATGATAATGATGCGGCGCAAAAAGTGATTAACGAAGTGAATCGTTTGAAAGAACAAGTGGAGCAAATCACTAATCTTGAGCAAGAATATGAAGATTTGCAGGTTATGTTAGAATTAGCGTTGGAAGAGAATGACGAATCGATTCTCCATGAAGTAGCAAAAGGAGTGAAAGCATTAAGCAAGAATTTTGCTGACTATGAGTTGCAATTGCTTTTAAATGGCCCTTATGATAAAAATAACGCGATTCTAGAGATTCACCCTGGGGCAGGGGGGACGGAATCCCAAGACTGGGCCTCGATGTTACTTCGCATGTATACGAGATGGGCGGAATCGCATGGATATAAAGTGGAAGTATTAGATTATTTAGCTGGCGATGAAGCAGGGATCAAAAGCGTCACTTTGTTGATCAAAGGTCACAACGCGTATGGTTATTTGGCAGCAGAAAAAGGAGTACATCGCTTAGTTCGAATCTCTCCTTTTGATGCTTCAGGCAGAAGACATACTTCTTTTTCTTCAGTTGAAGTGATGCCGGAATTAGATGATGATGTCGATATCGAAATTCGACCAGAAGACTTAAAAATTGATACGTATCGTTCAAGTGGTGCAGGTGGCCAACACGTGAATACGACTGATTCGGCAGTTCGGATCACACATATCCCTACGAATATTGTGGTTACTTGTCAAACGGAGCGCTCGCAGATCAAGAATAGAGAGCGAGCGATGAAGATTTTGAAAGCTAGATTGTATGAAAAACAACGAGAAGAACAAGAAAAAGAATTGGCTGAAATACGTGGAGACCAAAAGGAAATTGGCTGGGGAAGTCAAATTCGTTCTTATGTCTTCCACCCTTACTCGATGGTAAAAGATCATCGAACCAATACTGAGGTGGGAAATGTCAATGCTGTAATGGATGGGGAGATTGACATTTTCATTGATTCCTATCTAAGGAGTAAAATCTCGAATCAAAGTGAAACAACCAATTAGAAGATGAAACCCTGCTCAATGGAGAATGATTATGAAGCAACAACGTGAAATGAAGTTAAATCCATCTCAGAAAGGGTATCAATATATTCAAGAATATAGTTATTTGATTTTAGGGTCATTGATTGTCGCCCTAGCATTTAATTTATTTCTTAATCCGAATGGAATCGCCCCAGGGGGTGTAAGTGGATTAAGTACGATCATTGAACGTCAATTTGGCATTGAGCCAGCGATTACACAATGGTCACTCAACATTCCACTTTTCATTGCTGGATTATTCTTACTTGGGAAAAAATTCGGAGCAAAAACTGCATTCGGTTCCATCATCCTCCCTTTCTTTGTTTTAATTACCAAAAATCTAAAGCCGATCACGCATTTTCCCTTATTAGCCGCTGTTTATGGCGGTGTAGTACTTGGAATCGGCTTAGGTTTTGTTTTTCGAGGAAAAGCTTCAACAGGGGGAACTGATCTTGCAGCACAAATTTTACATAAGTATACAGGTATCAGTTTAGGTTTTGCTGTTTTACTGATGGACGGTTTGGTCGTTTTTACATCTGGAATAGTTTTTGGTCCTGAAAATGCACTTTATGCATTGATTTCGTTATTTTTAACCAGTAAGACGATTGATTTTGTCCAAATCGGGTTAGCGTATTCGAAGCTGGCCTTTATTATTTCAGAACAACAAGAGCAAATTGGACAAGTAATTCTCCACGATTTAGACCGGGGGGCCACTATTCTTAACGGAAAAGGAGCTTATACAGGAAACAGAAGAGATGTTTTGATGGTTGTTTTTGACCAAAGGGAAACAACGCGATTAAAGGAGTTAATTAAATCCGTTGATTCAAATGCTTTTGTCATTGTCACAGATACTCATGAGGTGTTAGGTGAGGGTTTTCGTGCACATTGATGTACGATTTGCCAAATCACATAGAAAATCTATATTCTTGTTATGGAGGGAAGAATATGCCTTTAGATGAACAAACACATTCTTCATTAAAGAAAATTGCCAATACCATTCGTCAAGATATTGTAAAAATGGTAGCTGAGGCCAATTCGGGACATCCTGGTGGTTCTTTATCTGCCGCAGACATCGTTACATATTTATACTTTCATGAGATGAAGATTGATCCTCAGAATCCCCAGGATCCAGATCGTGACCGCTTTGTTTTAAGCAAAGGACATGCAAGTCCTGTTCTTTACGCTGCTCTAGCAGAAAAGGGATTTTTTCCAAAAGAAGAGCTAATGACTTTCCGTAAGATTAATTCTCGTCTTCAAGGACACCCAAGTCGTAAATCTCTACCAGGAGTAGAACAAAGTACGGGTTCATTAGGACAAGGATTATCTTCAGCCAATGGTATGGCACTTGCCGGAAAATTAGATCAGAGAGATTATCGCGTTTATGTCATGATTGGTGATGGCGAAATCCAAGAGGGAATGATTTGGGAAGCAGCCATGGCAGCTGCTCATTACAAATTGGACAATCTCACTGCAATCCTTGACTATAACCATCTGCAGATTGATGGCTCGGTTGAAGATATACTAAACCCAGCACCTGTGGATGAGAAGTTCCACGCATTTGGTTGGCATGTGATTGAAATTGATGGCCATGATATGAATCAAATCCATGATGCCATCCAAGAAGCAAAACAAATCAAAGGAAAACCAACCTTGATTATTGCCAATACTGTAAAAGGAAAAGGGGTTTCCTTTATGGAAAATCAAGTCGGATGGCATGGAACAGCACCTAATAAGGAACAATTACAACAAGCTTTAGAAGAATTGGGAGGGAAGCAAAATGACTAAAATTGCAACCCGTGATGCTTATGGGAAAGCATTAGTAGAAATTGCTGAAAAATATCCAAATATCGTTGTCTTAGATGCAGATCTCGCTAAGTCAACGAAAACGATCGATTTTGCGAAAAAATATCCGGAGCGTTTCTTTGATATGGGGATCGCTGAAGCCAATATGATTGGAACTGCTGCAGGTCTTGCAACAACAGGAAAGATTCCGTTTGTGAGTACCTTTGCTTTATTTGGAACCTTACGTGTAGGGGATATGATTCGTAACTCGATCTGCTATCCGAAGTTAAATGTGAAAATCGCTGTGACTCACTCCGGACTTACTCTCGGAGAGGATGGAGCTTCCCACCAAGCTGTAGAAGATATTGCGATGATGAGAGCGATACCGAATATGACGGTTATTGTTCCAGCAGATGCGGAAGAGACAAGGCAAGTAATCCATGCAGCTGCCGAGTACGATGGTCCAATGTATATTCGCTTAGGTCGTCCAGCCGTTCCAGTGATTTTTGATGAGAATTACAAATTTGAGATTGGTAAAGGAACCGTTGTAAAAGAGGGTTCTGATGTAACCATCATTGCGATGGGTGTGATGGTAAGCCCAGCAATTGAAGCGGCAAAACAATTAGAACAAGAAGGAATTTCTGCTCGTATCATCAATATGTCTTCTGTGAAGCCGATTGATCAGGAGATGATTATTAAGGCTGCTAAAGAAACGAAGGGAATCGTCACCGCTGAAGAACATAATATTTATGGTGGATTAGGTAGTGCCGTAGCTGAAGTGGTTACTGAACACGCACCAACGATTGTTCGACGTGTAGGTGTTGAGGATACGTTTGGAGAATCTGGTAAACCTGATGAATTACTTGAGAAGTATGGTTTAACGAAAGAACATATTATTGAGGAAGTTTATAAAATTATGAAAGCTTAGGGTAAATAGAATTTTGTATATGATAAGGGTAGCTTTTCTTCGAGCTACCTTTTTTTATGGGGCTTGTATGTTCTAACGGAGCGCGTTGGAATATACAAACCTCTTCTCGTTAGAACATATAAGCCTATTTTCATTGTACCCACAGCTTAAACAAACCCTCGGTAATTCCTAAATTATACATATAATAAATTCCAAATATCATACTTATTGCCCCTGCAAAAATCGTTAAGGATTGATTCATCTGAACATGTTTTGCACTCAAAACAAAAGGAATACCGATCAGGGTTGTAAAGGTTAACATACTAAGTGTTGTGCCAATCCCGAAAACGAGAATATAAATGGCTCCTTCAAAAGGATTATGTACGGTTGACATCGTCAAAATTATCATGGCTGCACTGCCTGCTAGACCATGAATAAACCCAATCAATAAAGATTTTAAATAGGAAATCTTCTTCTCATCTTTTGGATGGACATGAGAATGATGACGGTCATGAAAATGGTTATGAACAACCCCATCATGTTCATGCTGATGAACATGGATCTTATTCTTCTTGTAGCTAAGAATTGTTGAGACTCCAAGAACGACAAGCATAACTCCAACCAAAAATTCTAAGGACATGGCCCATGTTTCTGGAATTTCCCCTTTAATCCAAATGAAAGAGATCCCGACAATAAAAATCGTTGCCGTGTGTCCTATCCCCCAGAAAACGCCTGCCAATGTGGAGCGCCAAAGACTTTTACTTTGACTGGCAATTGTTGAGACAGCGATGATATGGTCAGGCTCAATGGCGTGTTTCATTCCGAGGACAAAGCCCAATATCAAAATTTGCAAAAATCCATGATCCATGATTGTTCCTCCCCTATTTAGGTGCATCAAACCTACTCTTTTCTTATTTCATTATAAGTGCAAACGATTTGTTATAGAAGAATCAACTTCGCAAATGAAAATTAGGACTTCAATCGCTTTCTCATAAAAAAAGTACAAACTATGTATAAAAAAACAATTGAATTTATAAATATCCAATTGTATAATGATTCAAAGAAATTAATAATTATGTGACAAGGAAAAAGTTTCTTATGGGAGAGGAATGGATGGTGTTAAATGTCGTAATCGTAGGGGCGAGTGGTTATAGTGGTGTTGAATTGATTCGAATTTTGCTTCAGCATCCAAACGTAACAATTCGTCACTTGTTTATCCATACGCAAGAACAAGAAAAATTAGATGAGCTTTATCCCCATTTTCGTTCTTTCATCAATATCCCAATCCGGAGTGTTTCCCAACTTGCTGATGAAAAAATAGCCGAATTAAAAGAAACGAGCGAACTGGTTTTTCTGGCAACACCTTCAGGAGTGAGTAAAGATCTTGCTCCAAAATTTCTCAATGCGGGATTTAAAGTAATCGACTTATCAGGGGATTTTCGTTTAAAAGATCCGGTGTTATATGAAGAATGGTATAAAAAGGATGCCGCAGAACCTCGTTTTTTAGAACGGTCGGTTTATGGGTTGTCTGAGGTCTTCCCCAATCAAATTAAAGAGGGCTGCTTTATCGCGAACCCTGGTTGTTATGCAACGAGTATTTTATTAGCCTTAGCCCCTTTCTATCGAAGGCAAATTCCTATTCGTTCAGTAATCATCGATGCTAAATCAGGTGTATCAGGCGCTGGGCGAGGGCTTTCCCGCAATACTCATTTCTCGGAAGTGAATGATAATTTTAAAGTCTATAAAGTGGGAAAACACCAACATATCCCGGAAATTGAACAAGTTCTTACGAAACTTAGTGGAAAAAAAGAAACGGTGCAAATGATGACTCACCTCTTACCAATAACACGGGGAATTTTATCGACGATTTATTTAGATCTAGAAGACCGTATGACGGATGAAATTGTAGCCCAGTTATATCGAGAGGATTATCAGAATCAGCCATTTATTCGAATTCGTCCACAAGGGGAGTATCCCGAAACCAAGCAAGTTTATGGCTCTAATTTTTGTGATATTGGCTATTATGTGGACCAGCGTACTGGTAGAGTAATTCTCTTTTCAGCAATTGATAATCTGATGAAGGGTGCGGCTGGTCAGGCTGTTCAAAATTTAAATTTAATGATGGGTTGGGATCAAACCTTGGGACTTACCCAAATCCCAATTTATCCATAAGAAGGTGTGAAAGATGATGAACCAAATTGAACAAGAAAAAATCAAGATCATCCCAAATGGGAGTATCTCTTCACCAAAAGGGTTCAAGGCGGGCGGAATTCATTGTGGAATTCGTAAGAAAAAGAAAGACCTAGGCATAATCATTTCCGATGTTCCTGCAGCAAGCGCTGCTGTATATACAATGAATATTTTTCAAGCGGCTCCACTCCAAGTGACCAAGGAATCGTTAGCGGATTCGCCTTATTTGCAAGCTGTGGTTGTGAATAGTGGCAATGCGAATGCTTTTACTGCCGAACAAGGATTATGGGATGCATACGAGATGAGAGATGCAGTAGCCAAAACTTTTAATCTTTCGCCAATGAATGTTGCTGTTTCTTCGACAGGAGTGATTGGTGAACGATTGCCAATTGAACGAATTACTGCAGGAATCGCGAAACTACCTGAATCTCTTTCCAGTGATAATGGTTGGGATTTTGGAGAAGCGATTTTAACGACAGATACATTTGTGAAATCGATCGCCATCGAAATAAGCGTTGAAGGAAAGAAAGTAATCATTGGTGGTACAGCCAAGGGATCGGGAATGATCCATCCAAATATGGCTACGATGTTAGCTTTCATCACAACTGATGCAAATATCCATCCAGATGTGTTACAAAAGCTATTACGAGATGTTACAGACCAGTCATTTAATATGATTACGGTAGATGGCGATACTTCGACCAATGATATGGTGTTAACCATGGCTAACGGTTTAGCAGAGAATACTCCTCTTGATGAATATCATCCCGACTGGGAAGTTTTTTATCAAGGATTTACCTATGTAGCAAAACAACTGGCCAAATGGATTGCAAAAGATGGGGAGGGGGCAACCAAACTGGTCTCTGTAGAGGTTCATGGTGCCACTTCACCAATGATGGCCAAGGCCATTGCAAAAAAAATCGTCGGCAGTAATTTAGTCAAAACAGCGATATATGGTGCAGATGGAAACTGGGGACGAATTATTATGGCGATTGGAAATAGTGGTTATCAAGTCGATCCGCAATTGATTGATATTACAATTGGTCCGATCACGGTTCTTAAACACGGGCTAAAAACATTTTATAGTGAAGAAAAAGTTTCTGAGGCGCTAAGCCAAGATGAAGTAAAGATTCATGTCGATCTTCATCTAGGGAATTGTTCTGCTGAAGCTTGGGGGTGTGATTTAACCTATGAATACGTTCGGATCAATGCATCGTATCGCACATAAAGAGACTGTAAAGAACGATAAAAAACTAGTTTTACTAAAAATCGGCGGAAGTGTCTTAAACGAATTAACAGATCGATTCTATCGGGAAATGATTGAGATGATGGATGATGGTTGGTTTCCAGTGATTGTTCATGGTGGAGGTCCTTCGATTACGATGATGCTGGAACAATTGGGAATCCAATCCTCTTTTGTCAATGGATTAAGAGTAACAGATAAAGAAACGTTACAAGTGGTAGAAATGGTGTTAAACGGAAAGGAAAACAAAGAAATCGTTCGGAAGATTCAAGCGGTTGGCGGGAATGCAGTAGGACTAAGTGGAATTGATCATGGGATCATTCAAGCAGAATGTCTTGATCCTTCCCTTGGATATGTAGGGAAAGTAAAGAGTATATCATTCCCTTGGTTATCCATTTTTCAGACACAAAAAATTATTCCGGTGATCAGTCCTCTTGGTATTGATCGGTATGGTCAAGTGTTCAACATCAATGCGGACATGGTAGCACAAGCATTGGCTGTGCATCTACAAGCGAAAAAATTAGTGATGATTTCAGATACCCCAGGAATCTATCAAATGGAAAAAGGGGAGAAGAAAATTATTCATCAGTTGGATCCTCAAGGTGTCGAACGTTTAATTGCAGAAGGTGAGATCTCCAAAGGAATGATCCCCAAAGTACAGGCTGCACTGCATTGCCTTGAGACAGGAATCGAAGAAGTTTATGTAGTTGACGGGCGAATGCAAGGGGTATTATCCAAAGTTCTTGATGGTGATCAAATCGGAACAAGAATTTGCAAAGCCGAGGTGGTTTTATGAATCAACTTTTTCCGACGTATCCAAAGGGATTGATTCATCCTGTAAAAGGTGAGGGGAGTTGGCTTTGGGATGAAAAAGGGCATGCGTATCTGGATTTCACCTCTGGAATTGGCGTCCTGCAGCTGGGTCATGTTCCTCAAGAAGTAAAACAAAAAGTGATGGAACAACTGGAAATGATTTGGCATACTTCCAATCTATTTGAAATCGAACCACAGATCCAATTGGCAAATAAATTAGCAGAAATTAGTGGAATGGATCTTGTTTTTTTTGCCAATAGTGGGGCGGAAGCGAATGAAGCTGCGATAAAATTAGCCCGCAGATACCAGCAATTGGTGAAAAAGAGAAATCGATATCAAATTATCACCTTTAACCAATCTTTTCATGGCAGAACATTAGCCACATTAACTGCTACAGGGCAAGCAAAAGTAAAGGAAGGTTTCGGGCCGTTACCAGAAGGGTTTGTTTCGATCCCCTATGAAGATATCAAACAACTTGAGCAAACGATTTCTGATCATACAGCAGCAATTTTATTGGAAGTGATCCAGGGCGAAGGAGGAATCCATCCTGCTGAACCCGATTGGTTGGCTGAAGTAGAAAAATTAGCAAGAGATCATGATATTTTGCTAATGATTGATGAGGTACAGACAGGAATTGGGAGAACAGGAAAATGGTTTGGTTTTCAACATTACCCGATTCAACCTGATATCATCACAATTGCAAAAGGGCTAGGAAGTGGATTTCCAATTGGTGCAATGGCTGCTAAGGCGGAATTAAGAGAGGGATTCACTTTAGGAAGTCATGGGTCTACATTTGGCGGTAATTTTTTAGTGACAACAGCTGGTTTGGCTACACTTGAAGCGATAGAGAAACACAATTTATTAGAACATGTCAACGTGATGGGAGATTATCTCCGTCATCAACTACAGCGAGAAATAGGAGATTTTCCGCAATTAAAAGAGATTCGTGGAAAAGGCCTGATGATTGGTATAGAATGGGAAATCCCTGTTGCTGACTTGATCCGAATTGCCAAAGATCAAGGATTACTTTTATTAACAGCAGGCCCTAATGTATTACGTTTATTACCTCCTTTAAATGTATCAAAAGAGGAGATTGACCAAGCAATTGATATCTTAAAAAGAAGCATTGATCGATGGTTGGAAAATGAGAAAAAGAGTTCAATTTAAAACAAACAGGATTAGCTTATATTGGATAGGAGGGAGAAGAAGATGAGTAAGGGATATCTTCTTCTAGAAACAGGAGATTGGTTTGAAGGAGATTGGATTGGGCCGAAACAAGATTCTGTAGGTGAAGTCGTATTTCAAACAGGAATGACAGGTTATCAAGAAGTGATCACCGATCCATCTTATGCTGGGCAGATTGTGAATTTTACCTATCCTCTGATTGGTAACTATGGAATCAATGTGGTAGACGATCAAAGTATCCGTCCCTATGTAGCAGGTGTGATTGTTGCTGAATTATGCCATCAACCCAGTCATAGTCAATATCGACAGACGTTTGAACAAGTATTACAACAATTTCAAATCCCAGGGTTAGCTGGTATTGATACCCGAGAATTGACCAAAATCATCCGCAAACATGGTACTCTTTATGGCAAAATTAGTCGAACGTTAGATTTTGAGCAATTCCATCATTGGGTTTTACAAAAGAAGAATGAGGAAAAAGGAATTCAAAAAGGTGAAATCCTGCCAATCGTGGAACGGGTAACAACACCAATTCCTTTATACTATCCAGGGAATGGGATTCATGTGGTGGTTGTCGATTTTGGTAGCAAATTTTCAATTATTGAAGCCTTACGCTCTCTTGATTGTGCGGTTACCGTTGTTCCTTACGATTATCCCATTGAAGAAGTGATGAAATTAGATGCGGACGGAATCTTATTTTCAAATGGACCTGGTGATCCTAAAGAATTAACTCCTTGGTTGAAGGGATATCAACGATTGGCTAGTTCTCATCCTACTTTAGGTATTTGTTTAGGACATCAAATATTAGGATTGGCTTTTGGTGCGGATACGGAAAAATTGCCTTTTGGCCACCGGGGAGTGAATCATCCAGTGATCAATCTAGAAACAGGCCAAATTTGGATTACTTCACAAAACCATGGTTATGTTGTGAATGAAAAATCATTAGAAAAGACCGACTTTGTCGTTACTTATCGGAATGTAAATGACCAATCCGTTGAAGGAATGAAGCATCGTTATCTCCCCATTCAATCGGTACAATTTCATCCAGAAGCCCATCCAGGTCCAATCGAAGCCTTTGAGATTTTTAAAGACTTTGTTGAAACATGTAAGCAAGCAAAAGGAGTAAGACAGTATGCATAAATTTGGGAAACAGATTCAAAAAGTACTTGTCATTGGCTCTGGGCCAATCGTGATTGGTCAGGCCGCAGAGTTTGATTATGCTGGAACTCAGGCTTGTATGGCTTTGCGTGAAGAAGGAAAGCAAATTATCTTAGTGAATAATAATCCTGCTACGATTATGACCGACGAGGAGATAGTGGATGAGGTTTATTTTGAACCGTTAACTGTTGAATCTTTAACTGCAATTATTGCAAAAGAACGCCCTGATGGATTGTTGGCGACATTAGGTGGGCAGACTGGACTCAATCTTGCACTTGAACTAGAAAAAGCAGGAGTGTTAAAGGAGTATCAGGTGGAACTACTAGGTACTTCCATTGAGGCGATTCAAAAAGGGGAGGATCGCGAACTTTTTAAAAAAACGATGGAAGAAATCGGGGAGCCTGTTCCGGAAAGTATCATAACGAACAAGATGGAAGACGCTGTCACATTTGCTGAGAAAATTGGTTTTCCTGTCATTATTCGTCCCGCTTATACCCTTGGTGGAACAGGGGGAGGAGTGGCCGAGAATTTGGAAGAATTAATGGAAATCGCAGCAAGAGGAATGAAGGAGAGCCCCATTGGCCAAATCCAAGTCGATCGAAGTCTGATCGGTTGGAAGGAAATCGAATATGAAGTGATGCGAGATCAAGAGGACAATTGTATTATTGTCTGTAATATGGAGAATATCGATCCAATGGGAATTCATACAGGGGACAGTATCGTTGTCGCCCCATCGCAGACATTAAATGACCGTGAATATCAAATGCTCCGAAGTGCTTCATTGAAAGTGATTAAAGCCTTAGGAGTAGTTGGCGGTTGTAATATTCAATTTGCCCTTCATCCGGATGGGGATCAATATTATGTGATTGAAGTGAATCCACGGGTGAGTCGTTCAAGTGCCTTAGCTTCGAAAGCGACGGGTTACCCGATTGCGAGAATTGCCACCAAACTGGCTCTTGGCTATACCTTACATGAAATCAAGAATCCAATTACACAAAACACATACGCCAGTTTTGAACCTGCCCTAGATTATGTTGTTGTAAAAATTCCAAGATGGCCTTTTGATAAATTTCCTTATATCAATCGTCGGCTGGGTACACAAATGAAGGCTACAGGAGAAGTGATGACGATTGATCGGACGTTTGAAAGAGCATTTTATAAAGCGATACGTGGTTTGGAGATTGGCAAAGATCATTTGCTATTCGATGAACTAAAAGAGCTTTCGAATGAAGAACTAGAAAAAGGGATTAAAATCGCCGATGATCGCAGGATTTTTATGATCGCAGAAGCGATGCGAAGGGGAATCAGCATTCAAACCATTCAACGTTGGTCTCATATCCATCCTTTTTTCTTAACTAAGTTTCAAGGAATGGTTCAACTAGAACAACAAGTATTATCTTGGAAGGAAAAGCAATACCCCCTCGATGAGATTTTGCCAGAAGATTTAGCTGCCGTTAAAACAAAAGGGGTTTCTGACCGTTTTATTGCCAAAACTCTTGGTATCTTCGAAAGTGAAGTAAGGGAGAAATGGAAAGAATTACAGATTACCCCCACCTATAAAGCGGTGGATACTTGTGCAGGAGAGTTTGAAGCGAGAACTCCTTATTTTTACTCCACAAGAAATGGGAAAGATGACGAAGGAAGATTAACAGGGAAGAAAATTGCGGTGATTGGCTCTGGACCGATTCGGATCGGTCAAGGAATCGAGTTTGATTATTGTGCGGTTCATACGGCATTAACCTTACAAGAACAAGGAATTCATTCCATTGTGATCAACAATAATCCAGAGACAGTGAGCACCGATTACCATATGTCGAGCCGTCTTTATTTTGAACCATTAACGGTTGAGGATATCCTTCCGATCCTTGAAAAGGAACAAGTCGATGGCGTCATCTATCAAGTTGGTGGGCAAACGGGGTTAAAAATTGGAAAAGAACTAGATTCATTGGTACCGTTATTAGGAACGCCATTATCGGTTGTCGAGCAAATGGAGGATCGGGAACAATTTAACCAGTTTCTTGTTCAAGCTGGAATTGAGCCGATACCCGGTAAAATCATTTGGAACACGGCAGATTTGGATCAAGCGATTGAACAATTGGGATTTCCTATACTGATTCGCCCTTCTTTTGTCATTGGCGGCCAGTGGATGAGAGTGATTCATACACAAGGAGAATTAAGTCAATATCTTGACCAGTTGCAACATTCACTTCAGGATCAATCTTTCTATCCTTTATTAGTCGATCAATATATTCAGGGAAAAGAAATTGAAGTGGATGCCGTAACGGATGGAGAGGATTGGATCATCCCGGCGATTATGGAACATATTGAACCAGCGGGAATTCATTCAGGAGATAGTACAGCTGTTTTACCACCATTTTCACTTCATTCTATCGAGAAGAAGAAAGTGATTGATACCGTTGAGAAAGTGTTAAAACACGGGAAATTCATTGGTCTGGTTAATATTCAAATGATCCTTACTGAAAATAGAATCTATGTATTAGAGGTGAATCCTCGGGCTTCACGAACGATTCCTGTCATCAGCAAAGTAACAGGGATTCCAATGATTAAGATTGCAACGATGGTTCAATTAGGGAAGAAATTAAAGTCACTTCCATACCCGATTGGTGTACTTGAAGAAACTCCCTATTATACCGTAAAAGCCCCAGTTTTCTCGAATAAAAAATTACCAGGAATTTCTGACCAATTAGGACCAGAGATGAAATCGACTGGGGAGGTCATGGCTTTAGGATGGAGTTTAGATGAAGCATTAGCAAAAGTTAATCCAAATCCGAATAAGAACAATTTAATTCCTTTCACATTAAAAGAATACAGGACAAAAATGTTCCAAAAAGGTGGAATTCAAAATGGGATTATCTAAGGACTTTTTAACTTTGGCCGATTTTACATCTGAAGAAATTAAACATTTTATATTTTTAGGATTAGAGCTAAAAGAAAAGCAAAAAAAAGGAATCATCTATCAACCTTTGAAGGGAAAAACCTTAGGAATGATCTTTGAAAAATCTTCCACTCGCACAAGAGTTTCGTTTGAGGTAGGAATGATCCAGCTAGGGGGACATGCTTTATTTCTTAGCCAACGAGATATTCAGATTGGACGTGGGGAGACGATTGCAGATACGGCTCGAGTGCTTTCTCGGTATGTTGATGGAATTATGATGAGAACAGATGACCAGCAAAAACTGGTTGAGATGGCACGTTATTCGACCATTCCGATTATTAATGGTTTATCTGATTTGTATCATCCCACGCAAGCGATTGCTGATTTTATGACCGTTTATGAATATAAAGGAAAATTACAGGGTTTAAAATTGGCGTATCTTGGTGATGGGAACAATGTAGCTCATTCGTTATTGATTGGTGGAGCCAAATTAGGAATGAGTATTGCGATTGCCTCTCCAAGTGGCTATGAACCGAAAAAAGAAATCGTCGAGCTAGCTGAAGAAGAAGCAATGAAAACTGGAAGTAAAATCCTGATTACCAACGATCCTAAGGAAGCGATTGAGGATGCTGATGTGGTCTATACGGATGTTTGGGCAAGTATGGGGCAAGAAGAGGAAAAAGAACTTCGAAAAAAAATTTTTGCACCTTATCAGGTGAACCAAGCATTGGTAATTCGAGCAAAGGAAGATTATATTTTTATGCATTGTTTGCCTGCATACCGAGAATTAGAGGTAACAGAAGAAATACTAGAAGGGAAACATTCGGTTGTTTTTGATGAAGCGGAAAACCGGCTTCATGCACACAAAGCGATTTTAGTTGCCCTAATGGGAAATAAGTAAACAATTTAGATTTTGGCTGTTCCGAAATAAATGTAAAAATCAGGTCTTTATTTTTTCTTCTGTTTGTATTAATATACTTTTATATGAATAAATATAAAGTGTCTTTGATTTCAATTGAAGAGAAAGGACTTGAGGGAATGGAAAAGGAGAAAGTTGTTTTAGCCTATTCGGGAGGTTTGGACACTTCGGTTGCCATCAAATGGTTACAGGAGAAATATAATTACGATGTCATTGCTGTGGCCTTAGACGTTGGGGAAGGAAAAGAACTCGATTTTGTCAAAGAAAAGGCATTAAAAGTAGGGGCAATCAAATCTTATGTCATCGATGCGAAAAAAGAATTTGCGGAAGAAATGATTTTGCCTGCGTTAAAAGCGAATGCTTTATATGAAAGTAAATATCCGTTGGTTTCTGCTTTATCACGACCATTAATTGCGAAATGGCTCGTTAAGATTGCTAGAGAGGAAGGAGCAGTTGCAGTCGCCCACGGATCAACAGGAAAAGGAAATGACCAAGTGCGTTTTGATGTTTCGGTAACTGCGTTAGCACCTGATTTGAAAATCGTTGCACCAGTTCGCGAATGGTCGATGACAAGGGATGAAGAAATTGAATATGCAGCAAAACATGGAATACCGATTCCGATTAAAAAAGAAAATCCTTTTAGTATCGATCAGAATATGTGGGGAAGAAGTTGTGAAGCAGGTGTTCTTGAAGACCCATGGGTTGCACCGCCAGAAGAAGCGTATGAATTAACCGCTTCGATTGAAAACGCACCAGATGAAGCAGAAGAAGTGGAGATTACCTTTAACAAAGGTGTTCCCGTTGCTCTAAATTCAGAAGTATTACCCCTTGATGAATTAATCTTAACATTAAACAAAGTCGCAGGTAAACATGGAGTCGGCCGCATTGACCATGTGGAGAACAGGTTAGTGGGAATCAAATCCCGTGAAATCTATGAAACCCCTGCTGCTACCGTTTTGATCACGGCTCATCAAGCTCTAGAAAGTCTCGTTCATACAAGAGAAATGGCTCAATTTAAACCGATGATTGAACAAAAGATTGCCAATATGATTTATGAAGGATTATGGTTTTCACCATTAATGGAGAGTTTACAAGCATTTATTGATAAAACACAAGAAGTGGTAACGGGTAAAGTTCGGGTCAAACTGCATAAAGGCCATGCAATTGTCGTTGGTCGATCCTCCGAGAAATCCTTATATTCTTATGTATTGGCCACATACAATCAAGATGACCAGTTTGATCATCAATCGGCTGTTGGTTTTATTCATATTTGGGGTTTACCCACTAAAGTTTATGCAAATGTGCACAAAAAATAAAAGATGAGAACGAATATTGAGGGAACAAAGTTGAGAAAAGACTTTGTTCCTTTTTTTTTACGTAGTAATACAAGCCGATATCTTGATATAATTTAAAGATGGGGCTATGTCACCTTCAAAAATTCCACAAAATTTTCTAAAAAATGTGCAGGAAAAAGTCGAACATTGTCTAATTTTTGTATAGATGATGGTGGCGTGATTATTGTAAGGGGGAAAAATCATGGGTTGGTTTTGGAAACATAAAGTTCAAGGTGTTCAATCGAAATTCATAAGTGAAATAAATCATATAGAGGATTTAGAATCAAAGGTTCGCGAAAAAATGAGATACATCGGATTTGAAGAATTAAATCCTGAACTTCAAGCAGAGTTTTGCCAACTGATTCAGAAGCATCAATCAATCATTGAACAGAGACTATTAGAGAAAGTCAAAGAGATTGTAGGTGAGGGTTTTCAAACAAGTACTTGGCAACAATATATTTCATTATTTTTGAATGAACTAATGGTGGAAAATGGACAGTATTTTCGAAAAAAGCAATGGAAAATCGTCGAATTACTACTTGAAACGAAACTTCAACCCGATTGGCTCATCGGTGCTACAGAAACGATAATAGATACGATTCAAGAACAGCTTCTTTCAGAATCTGATTGGAGAATGGTCGCACCTAAATTACGCTATTTTCAAAAATTAATGATGCTCTGTCAAATGGTTTGGGTCGAAATGTATACAACCCATCTCGTATCATTATTTTCAAATGGTATATCTGAGTTAGTCTTCTATAATGCTCAAATTGATCAGGTGAAAGGACTTTTAGAATCACTTGATCAACAAGTACAATTGTCGTCGGGAATTCAACAAATGATTCAGGAGATTAATTCGGCAGTCGAGGAAGTTGCATCGACTTCCAATTCAGCAGCTGACTTTTCTCATCAATCCGTATCAGAAGCAAAAAAAGGGCAGAAAGTGATTGAAGATGCCTTGCAGGAAATGGCCAAGTTAGAAGATCAATACGAAAAAGTGATTGTTGCTATTCATGATTTTGCGAAAAAAATTTCACAAATGGAAAGCATGATCCAATTCATCCGCGATATTGCTGATCAGACCAATTTATTAGCATTAAATGCAAATATTGAAGCGGCAAGAGCTGGAGAACATGGACTTGGTTTTTCTGTTGTGGCTCAAGAAGTACGTAAGTTATCTGAACATTCGAAGGAATCGGTGGGTTCCATATCGACGATCATTCAGGAATTAGTATCTGATGCAGACTCTATTAAATCATGGATTCTTGAAACGGGGAAGATTGTCAACCACGGTGTTCAAGAATCAACACAGGCGATTCAACAGTTAGTGCAGATTATTGATACATTTAATCAAATCAGCGAATCCATGCAAGGGATTGCTGCGGCGAATCAAGAACAAGCTGCCGCAACTGCTCAGATCACAGAACAAAATCAGAAGATTGATGAATTAATTCGTGTTGGAAAAGAAAAAGGTATCGCTACTGGAGAAGCGATTTATCATTTAAGTACAATGTCTGAAAGATTACGGAAGAGTATCGATCAAATTGGAATTCAAGTGAATGAGAAAGGGTTATTAAACTTAGCCAAAACTGATCATCTATTATGGAAATGGCGGATCTACAATATGTTGTTAGGTTATGTCCAAGTTGATACAGATTCTATTCAAAGTGAGAAACAATGTCGTTTAGGGAAATGGTATTATAGTCAACAAGCTAGTCGTTTTAAAAATTTAACGACCTATCAAAGGATGGAAGTGCCGCATCGACTTGTCCATCAAACAGCAAAAGAAGCAGCTATCGCCTATTCAAAGGGAGATCTAGCATTAGCTGAACAGAAGTTAAAGGAACTAGAAGGTTATTCGAATGAGATTATTCAATTACTTGATGAAATCGCCCAATCGATAGAAGAGGAGTAGAATCTGAGGAAATGGTAGATTCCAAGCCTTTATCACGAAGTTGGTAAAGGCTTTTTTAACGTGAATACACTCCCAAAATCATACAAGCCTATTTATATGAAACTTTTATTTCGACAAGTCCGTTTTAATAGAGACCACGGTTTACTACATAATTTAGAATCATTCGCCAAAAAATTTCCTAGGAAATACTTTTTCTAGCAAATCATATGACGAAAAGATGAAAATTTGTCGTTTATGGTAAAAAGCCCCTCAAAAAACATAATTTACATTGCTATAAAAAAAGGGATTTTACATGATAATGTCGAATGGTAAAACAAGACTTGGTTATTGCAGCTCAGAATGATTAAAGGATGTGAAAATGAATGATTGAAATGTTTGATGTATGGAAGACATACCCAAATGGTGTTAATGCTCTTCAAGGAATTAATATAAAAATTAATCGAAGTGAGTTTGTATATGTTGTAGGCCCAAGTGGTGCAGGAAAATCGACCTTCATCAAATTAATGTACCGTGAAGAAAAACCAACAAAAGGTGAGATTTTTATTAATGGTTTTAACGTAGATCGTATAAAAGAAAGACAAATCCCAATGATTCGTCGTAATATTGGTGTGGTTTTCCAAGATTATCGTTTGCTTCCTAACCTTACTGTATATGAGAATGTCGCCTTTGCGATGGAAGTGATTGAAGCTTCAAAAAGTAAGATTCGTAAACGTGTGCCAGAAGTACTAGAATTAGTAGGACTACCGGATAAATTAAAAGCTTTTCCAAATCAATTATCAGGTGGAGAACAACAACGAGTAGCTTTGGCACGTGCCCTTGTGAATAACCCTTCTATTATTATCGCAGATGAGCCAACCGGTAATTTAGATCCTGATACCTCTTGGGAAATTATGGATTTGTTTGAAAAAATTAATTTTAGTGGAACTACAGTTGTTATGGCAACACATAATCGAGAAATCGTCAATCAGATGAGAAAAAGAGTCATAGCGATTGAAAATGGCCAAGTCGTCAGAGATCAGCAGCGGGGTGAATATGGCTATGAGAATTAGTACAATAGGAAGACACTTCAAAGAGGGATTAAAGAATATTGGACGAAATGGTTGGATGACTTTTGCCTCGATTAGTGCAGTAACGGTTACATTGCTTATTCTGGGTGTATTTCTACTACTAGCGATGAATATCAACTATATGGCTAATTTAGTAGAAAATCAAGTAGAAATTGTCGTTTCTTTGGATTTAAAAATTAACGACAGTCAAATAAAAGCCGTTGAAAACGAAATAAAAAATATAGAGGGTGTAAAGTCGTTAGTTTTTATTTCTAAAGAAGAGGGCCTAAAAAAACTAAAAGAGCGTTTTGGTAAGGATGCAGATCTTTTAGATGGATTAGATAAAGATAATCCATTGAATGATACATTTGTAGTACAGGCGAAAGATCCGAGAAAAACCGAAGAAGTAGCCTTGAAGATTGCCAAATTGAATTTCGTAGAAGATGTGGATTATGGAAAAACAACGATTTCAAGACTATTTAAAATTACCGACTGGATTCGAAATATTGGAATCGTCTTTATTATTGGACTTGCTTTTACAGCCATGTTCTTAATTTCCAACACAATAAAAATTACAATTTATTCAAGAAGACGAGAAATTCAAATCATGAAATTAGTAGGGGCAACCAATTGGTTTATTCGATGGCCATTTTTCGTAGAAGGTCTATTACTAGGAATTCTGGGTTCTATTCTACCGATTCTCGTAATCATCCTAGGTTACCGATATTTACTAGAACAGATGAATATGAGTCTATCGATATCATTTATTAAGTTTCTTCCTTTATATCCATTAGCCTACCAAATTTCCGGATTATTAATCGGAATTGGTGCGTTTATTGGGATCTGGGGAAGCATGATGTCTGTTCGACGTTTCTTAAAAATATAATTAAAAAGTTGTAAGGGAGTGGAAAAAACGGATGATGAGAAAAAGATGGATACCGTTACTATTAACTTTAACCATGTTAATGTCTTTCATGATTCCTTTTACAACACCAGTAAAAGCAGATACGATTTCTGAATTAAAGAAAAAAATTGAAGCGATCCGTAAAGAAAAACAACAATCGGAACAACAGAAAAAGGATTTAAGTAACCAAATTAATCAAATTAAGGACAATAAAAAAGTTACGGAACAAGAAGTCTTATCCATAGCCAAAAAAATTGATCAGCAAGAACAAAAATTAGGAAATTTAGAAATACAAATTGAAGAAGTACAAGCTAATGCAAAAAAAGCAGCGGTAGAGTTAGAACAGGCAGAACAGCGATTGAAAGAAAGAGATCAGTTATTAAAAGATCGTGTGCGTTTAATGTACAAGCATGGGGATGTCGATTATCTCGAAGTTCTTTTGTCAGCGGATAGCTTTTCTGATTTTGTTCAACGATTTGATGCCATTCAACAAATTATTGAATCAGATAAGAAAATCTTAGAAGAAAATAAGAAAGATCGAGACATCGTCGCTCAAAAGAAAAAAGAGATTGATCAGTCGTTGACGAATCTAAAGAAACTATATGCAGAATTAGAGCAAACAAAAAGCGAATTGCTAGCTGAACAGAAAAAACAAAAAGTAAGAATGGCTTCTCTAGATTCGGCTCAACAACAATTAGTAACGAAATTGCGACAAGAACAAGAAGACTTTAATGAAGCGACAGAAGAAGAAGCAAGATTATTGGATCAGTTAGCTGCTGCACAAGCAGAAGCATTAAAGAAGCAAAATAAACTGCCTGTAGCCTATAATGGCGGAAAATTCGCTTGGCCTGTACCTGGATATAGTCGCATATCTCCCAATGGCAATTTTGGTTGGCGAATTCACCCTATTTACAAAACGAGAAAATTCCATGCTGGTCTAGATATTCCAGCACCTCAAGGGACTACAATCATTGCGCCTGATGATGGTGTTGTCATTGTTGCATCTACGATGAATGGATATGGAAATGTGGTGATGATCGACCATGGAAGCGGAATTCAAACGTTATATGGCCATATACGAAATGGTGGAATTAATGTAAGTGTTGGTCAAGCGGTGAAAAAAGGTCAAAAAATTGCTGAGGTTGGCTCTACAGGAAGGTCAACAGGGCCCCATCTTCACTTTGAAGTACGGAAAAACGGTTCAGCAATTAGTCCATGGACATATTTAAGATAATTAGATAATATTTTGTACATGCCCATCATATAATGAGAACAGACTGAAAAAAGGTGGTGCGTGGCATGAAGATGAGGGGCCGTACGTTAGCGGTACTTTTAGTGGTAACGATGGTCTTGAGTAGTTTTTTAACAATCATCGT
This sequence comes from Tepidibacillus fermentans, assembly GCF_004342885.1. Lineage (NCBI taxonomy): Bacteria > Bacillati > Bacillota > Bacilli > Caryophanales > Bacillaceae > Tepidibacillus > Tepidibacillus fermentans. The sequence goes on along the minus strand of NZ_SMAB01000005.1, from coordinate 15,981 downwards.
TATTCGCATGAATCCAAACCTTGGATCATTGATTGGTGAAGGATCGACATCCATAGGGTATGGAAAACAAATCCCTAAGGATATGGATAAATTCGTTTCTGCTTACAACACCATCCTGAACTCTTATGTGGTGAAAAAGGATGGAAAGGAATTAGTTGACGGGGCCATTCGAGGAATGGTTGAAACACTAGGAGATCCTCATTCAACCTATATGAATGCAAAAGAAGCAAAAGATTTTTACAGTACATTAGATTCCTCCTTTGAGGGAATTGGAGCAGAAGTGACAATTGAGAATGGTAAAGTGACTATCATTGCCCCAATTAAAGGGAGTCCATCGGAAAAAGCCGGATTACGTCCTCGTGATCAAATCCTAAAAGTGAACGGTGAATCATTAGAAGGATTAAATCTTTTTGAGGCAGTCAATAAAATAAGAGGCCCTAAAGGTACGAAGGCAGAACTGGAGATTCTTCGTTATGGAATGGAAAAACCAATCACTGTGACGGTGATTCGTGATGAGATTCCGATTGAAACTGTACATGGAAGTACAATCAATACAGCAAAAGGGTTGATCGGGAAAATTGAAATTTCTAATTTTGCCGAGAAAACAGCCGATGATTTTGCTAAAACCTTAAAAGAACTAGAAAGCCAAAACATCAAAGGTTTAATAATTGATGTACGGGGAAATCCAGGTGGTTATTTGCAAAGTGTATTGGAAATTGGTAATCTAATAATTCCAAACCACGGTATTATTGTTCAAATTGAAGACCGAAACAAGAGAAGACAAAGCTATCGGTCTGAGATGGAATCGGCGAAGTATCCCATCGTTGCATTAATTAATAATGGAAGTGCCAGCGCTTCTGAGATATTAGCGGGTGCCTTACAAGAAGCTGGGAATTATCCGATTGTTGGTGAAAATAGTTATGGAAAAGGTACGGTCCAAAATCCCTTTGAATTGTCCGATGGAAGTAATTTAAAATTAACCGTTGCGAAATGGTTAACTCCAAAAGGAAATTGGATTAATGGTAAAGGAATTATCCCAAATGTGAAAATTTCCCAACCTGATTATTTTCATGCTACGCCATTCCCTGAAAATGTCTATCTTAAACCAGATATGAATAATAGTGATGTCAAAAATCTGCAATTGATTCTTACAGGGATTGGGTATAATCCTGGAAGAATGGATGGCTATTTTGACGAAGGAACGGAAAAAGCAGTCATGGCATTTCAGCGGGCAAATGGTTTAGCAGTTAATGGTATTGTCGATCAACAAACTGCTAATCAATTACAAAATAAAATCATAGAACGGATCAAAAATCCTGAAAATGATCTGCAATTGAAGGCAGCAATCGAGACATTGTTAAAATTCATCAAATAAGCAGGAATCGATTGGGAAATGTCGAAATTATAACCACAAAACGTTATGTTTTGTGGTTTTCTCATTTTAAGGAGGAAAAGGAAGAATGCCTATTCTACAGGAGCTGTTCATGCAAATCGGAACATTATTTTTACAACCTTTATTCTATATCGGGATACTACTTCTTGTATTACAATATAGAAGACAAATTCAGTTAGAACGGAAACTATTTAGTGCACGGATTCATTCACTTTCACAAGAAGTCATCCTTTCACTTGCATACGGGTTCTTAGGTGGGGTTATTGCTTCCGCATTCATGGTTGGATTAGGTGTCGTTTTTCAACCAAATGGGATGTGGCTGCTTTGGTTGATTACTGGAATCCTAACTCTTTTTCATATTCGTTTTCTTTGTTTATCTTATTCTACTGGGATTTTAGGTTTACTTGTTTCCATGATTCAGTTATTTCCTAGTCCCAATTCTTCTTTTCTTCAACCGATTTGGATTGAACTTAAGAGTATTCATGTTCCTTCTTTAATCGCAATCGTAGCGATTTTACATCTTGTAGAGGGGATATTGATTCGGCTTCAAGCTGGAAAACAAGCAACCCCATTATTTGTTGAAACCAAACGGGGGAAGTTGATAGGTGGATATTCGATTCAATCTTTCTGGCTTGCTCCTTTATTTCTTCTCGTAGCAACAGGAGATGTTACGATGAATTCGGTTCAGATTGGATCTTGGTGGCCGATCTTTGGCGCAGCAACTACTTTCTCTTTGTTCCCTGTTCCTGTCCTCATTGGCTATTCTGAATTGACGACCGTTTATTCTCCCTATAAGAAAAGTAAGATATCAGCAAACTACCTTATTATTTATAGCACGTTGTTACTGGTGATGGCATTTCTAGCTGAGCGATGGGCGCCGTTTCAATTCATTGCTTCAATTTTTGCGGGACTTGCTCATGAAGGAATTCATTTGTGGGGGAAACGTAAGGAAAGAGCATTGCCACCATTATATGTTCATCCAACAGATGGTTTGAAGATATTAGCCGTAATTCCAAATAGTCCTGCTGATCGAATGGGAGTGAAAGCAGGTGAAGTAATTAAAAAGGTGAATGGTATGCAGGTTACTACCCGTACTGAGTTATATGATGCACTCCAATTACAACCTGCTTTTACGAAGTTAGAAGTCATTAATGAAGCAGGTCACGTTAAATTAGTACAACATTCTTTATATGCCGGGGATCATCATCAGTTAGGTATTTTACTTGCACCCGATGATAAAGCTCCTTATTATATTGAGGTGAAAGATACGAATTTATTGCAATTATTGAAGCAGAAAGTAACTAAAGTTTCCCGAAGCGCTTAAACATAAAAATATGATTGATCTAGGCTACCAGATGAGGTGGCCTTTTTTAACGGATTGAAGCGTAAGGTTTTGGAAGTAATTGCATAGTGGTTTGTATCTTCCAACGCGCTTCGTTGTTCGTGTAATATACAAACCATCCGTCATATCACTGGCTTATATGTTCTATAAGCTAGTTTTTTTAGAGCAAGCTTTTCTTCCGACCCTTTTTTTTAGGAAAGACAGGAAGTATCGGAGCAGCATTAGAACTTATAAGCCAGCAATAAGATTTGAAAATCGTTGACAAAAAGCCTATAATGATAGAGGAACGCTTGTTCTTAAAAACGGCGAAAAATCATCATCTATATTTTGTCAATTACTGGTGAAATTCTAATTTTCACTATGGATATGTTATAATATTATTTTAGTATATTCATTTGAATCAGTATTTTTATACGAAATGAGAAAGGGGAGATTAGTGATGGAGCAAATCTTCCAATTAAAATCAGATTTTCAACCACAAGGAGATCAACCTAAAGCAATTGAAGCTTTAGTTCAAGGGATAAAAGAAAATAAAAAGCATCAAATCCTACTAGGGGCGACGGGTACAGGAAAAACCTTTACAATGGCGAATGTCATTGCAAGAGTAAATAAACCAACATTAATCATTGCCCATAATAAAACATTAGCTGCTCAATTAGCTAGTGAGTTTAGGGGATTTTTTCCAAATAATGCGGTTGAATATTTTGTAAGCTACTATGATTATTATCAACCTGAAGCTTATGTTCCACAAACAGATACCTATATTGAAAAAGATGCAAAGATTAACGATGAAATTGATAAATTACGTCACTCAGCAACCAGTGCACTATTTGAACGTAAAGATGTCATCATTGTTGCTAGTGTTTCTAGTATCTATGGCTTAGGTTCACCCGAAGAGTATCGTAATCTTGTTCTTTCTCTACGTGTAGGAATGGAAAAAGACATGAAAGAAATCCTTCGTAAGTTGGTGGATATTCAATATCAACGAAATGACATGAATTTTGTCCGTGGTACTTTTCGGGTTCGCGGAGATGTTTTGGAAATTTTCCCTGTATCTCGAGGAGAGCAAGCCGTACGAATTGAATTTTTTGGAGATGAAATTGAACGAATTCGTGAAATCGATGTCCTCACAGGAGAAATTATTGGTGATCGGGAGCATGTGGCCATTTTCCCTGCTTCTCATTTCGTCACTCGTGAAGATAAAATGAGAAAAGCGATCAAGAACATTGAAACAGAATTAGAAGAACGATTAAAGGTTCTGCGAGATAAAGGAAAATTATTAGAAGCGCAACGATTAGAACAACGGACAAGATATGATATTGAAATGATGCAAGAAGTGGGTTTTTGTTCTGGAATCGAGAACTATTCCCGACATCTAGAGGGAAGACCCGCTGGATCGACTCCAAATACTTTATTAGACTATTTCCCTGATGATTTTCTTATGATCATTGATGAGTCCCATGTTACGATTCCACAGATTCGAGGAATGTATAACGGGGATAGAGCGCGAAAAGAAGTATTGGTTGAGCACGGTTTTCGTCTACCATCCGCATTAGATAACCGACCATTGAAGTTTGATGAATTTGAAAAGCATATTCATCAGATTATTTATGTTTCAGCAACACCTGGCCCGTACGAATTAGAACAATCGTCAGAAGTTGTCGAGCAGATTATCCGACCAACAGGACTGTTAGACCCAGAGATTGAAGTAAGACCAATCAAAGGACAGATTGATGATTTGATCGGCGAAATTCAAGAACGAATCAGACGGGATGAACGAGTATTAGTTACAACATTAACGAAAAAGATGGCAGAAGACTTAACAGACTATTTAAAAGAAATAGGGATTAAGGTTCGTTACCTCCATTCAGATATTAAGACATTAGAGAGAATGCAAATTATCCGTGAATTACGTTTAGGTGAATTTGATGTCTTAATCGGGATCAATCTTTTGCGTGAAGGATTAGACATTCCTGAGGTTTCCCTTGTTGCAATCTTAGATGCGGATAAAGAGGGATTCTTGCGTTCGGAGCGATCTTTAATCCAAACGATTGGACGTGCAGCACGGAATGCCAATGGCAAAGTGATTATGTATGCCGATAAAATTACGGATTCAATGAAAGTGGCAATCGATGAAACGAATCGACGTCGGGGGATCCAAATGGCATATAATGCAGAACATGGTATTACGCCAATGACGATTAAAAAGAAGATTAGCGATGTCATCGAAGCCGTAAAAGTTGCAGAAGATAAAGCTGATTATGGCAAGACAAAGAAAAAACTTTCGAAAAAAGAACGTCTGCAAATGATCGAACGAATCGAAAAAGAAATGCGTGCTGCTGCAAGAGAATTAAATTTCGAACGGGCAGCCGAATTGCGTGACATCTTACTTGAATTGAAGGCGGAAGGAGATTAAAAATGGCAAGAGAATCGATTGAAATCAAAGGTGCAAGGGTTCATAACCTGAAAAATATCGAAGTATCTATTCCACGAGACCAATTTGTTGTGTTAACAGGGTTAAGTGGCTCAGGAAAATCATCTTTAGCCTTTGATACGATTTATGCAGAAGGACAGCGTCGCTATGTTGAATCACTTTCAGCCTATGCGAGACAATTTCTTGGTCAGATGGATAAACCTGATGTTGATTCGATCGAAGGTCTTTCTCCAGCGATCTCGATTGACCAAAAGACAACAAGCCGTAATCCTCGTTCGACGGTAGGAACTGTAACAGAAATCTATGATTATTTGCGATTGTTATTTGCTAGAATTGGAGAACCACATTGTCCTGAACATGGGGTAGAAATCTCTGCTCAAACGATTGACCAAATGGTGGATCGGATCCTAACCTATCCTGAACGGACAAAAATTCAAATCTTAGCTCCAATTGTAAAAGGACGTAAAGGGGAACACGTAAAGGTATTGGAACAGATCAAAAAAGAGGGATTTGTTCGCGTTCGTATCGATGATGAGGTCCATGATCTTGGTGAAGAAATCAAGCTTGAAAAGAACAAAAAACATACGATTGAAGTCGTCGTTGATCGTATTATTCTTAAACCAGATATTGCAACAAGGTTAGCTGATTCCTTAGAAACTGCCTTACAATTGGCAGATGGTCAAGTGATTGTTGAAATCATGGGCGAAGAAGAACTATTATTTAGTCAAAAATTAGCTTGCCCAATTTGTGGTTTCAGTATGGATGAACTTTCGCCAAGAATGTTTTCCTTTAATAGTCCTTATGGAGCTTGTCCGACTTGCGATGGTCTTGGAAGCAACATGGAAGTGGACCCAGACCTTGTGATTCCTGATCCAAAACGGACATTAGCCGAGGGAGCGATTGATCCTTGGGCTGGTAGTAGCTCCAATTATTATCCGCAATTGCTTGAATCGATTTGTAATCATATTGGGATCGAGATGGATATCCCAGTAGAAGAACTATCAAAAGAACAATTACATTTGATTCTCTATGGTAGTGAGGGGGAAAAGATTCGTTTTCGTTATGAAAATGATTTTGGACAAGTAAAAGAGGCTTATGTACCCTTTGAAGGAGTTATACCAAACCTTGAAAGAAGATATAAGGAAACGGCTTCGGATTATGTACGTGATCATATCGAACAATATATGAGTCATAAACCTTGTCCCACTTGTCATGGGACAAGACTTAAAAAAGAGGTGTTGTCGGTAACCATTGGCGGCAAAAACATCGCATATGTGACTGATCTATCGATTAAAGAAGCGATTCGATTTTTTGAAGAACTAGAGTTAACAGAAAAAGAAAAAACCATTGCCTCATTAGTTTTAAAGGAGATTCAATCCCGCCTTTCCTTTTTAGCAAATGTAGGACTGGATTATCTTACATTAAGTCGTTCAGCAGGTACCCTTTCTGGTGGAGAAGCACAACGGATTCGTCTAGCAACCCAAATCGGGTCTAGTTTAATGGGAGTACTCTATATCCTTGATGAACCAAGTATCGGTTTGCATCAACGAGATAATGACCGACTCATTAAAACCCTAGAACGGATGAGGGACCTTGGCAATACCTTGATTGTGGTTGAACATGATGAGGATACGATGTTAGCAGCCGATTATATTATTGATATTGGCCCAGGTGCAGGAGTCCATGGTGGTTATGTTACGGCACAAGGTACACCACAGGAGATTATGAAGAATGACAGATCGTTAACAGGACAATATTTAAGTGGGAAAAAATATATTCCTGTGCCAAGTGAACGAAGAAAACCAAATGGAAAATGGCTAAAAATAGTAGGTGCAAAAGAGAATAACCTAAAAAATATTACCGTCGAAATACCATTAGGAGTCTTTACGAGTGTAACCGGTGTTTCTGGTTCTGGGAAAAGTACACTGGTAAACGAGATTCTGCATAAAGCTCTAGCGAAGGAATTAAACCATGCAAAAGAAAAACCAGGACAGTATAAAAAAATTGAAGGAATGGAACATCTTGATAAAGTAATTGCGATTGACCAATCACCGATTGGTCGGACACCTCGTTCTAATCCAGCAACTTATACAGGAGTATTTGATGATATCCGTGATGTTTTTGCGACAACTCAAGAAGCGAAGATCAGAGGATATAAGAAAGGACGTTTTAGTTTTAATGTGAAAGGTGGCCGTTGTGAGGCATGTCGCGGTGATGGGATCATTAAAATCGAGATGCATTTCCTACCAGATGTTTATGTACCTTGTGAAGTTTGTAAAGGAAAACGGTATAACCGCGAAACGTTGGAAGTGAAATATAAGGGAAAAACTGTTGCAGATGTTCTTGATATGACGGTAGAAGATGCACTGGAATTCTTCAAAAACATCCCCCGGATTCAAAGAAAATTACAAACTCTTTATGATGTCGGCTTAGGATATATTCAATTAGGCCAACCGGCTACTACTTTATCTGGCGGGGAAGCGCAAAGGGTGAAACTTGCATCTGAACTTTATCGCCGTAGTAACGGAAGAACGTTGTATATTCTTGATGAACCAACAACAGGACTTCATATGGATGATGTTGCAAGATTATTGCAGGTGCTTCATCGATTAGTTGACAATGGAGATACTGTTCTTGTGATTGAGCATAATCTTGATGTCATCAAAACATCAGACTATATTATCGATTTAGGTCCAGAAGGTGGAGATGGTGGAGGGACCGTTGTTGCGACAGGTACCCCCGAAGAAATTGTAAATGTAGCCGAGTCGTATACTGGGAAATATCTAAAACCAGTATTGGAGCGAGATCGTAGACGCGCAGAAAAAAAGATTGAACAGTTTATCGAAGCTACCTCGTAGTGTTGTAAATCTTATACAGGTGTTTTTTTAGAACATTCATTTCATTAAGATTGTAAATTGGAATGAGAAAGTTGAAGTATCGATCGAATAAATGGGGATGCGTTATAATAAATGTACAGTGTAAGTAGGAAAGGGTGAAAAATTGATGAAAAGGTTACGTAGATCGAGGCGATATCGGATGGTTGGTGGGGTGCTAGGTGGAGTTGCGGAGTATTTTAACATTGATGTAACAGTTGTCAGACTCGTCTATGCTTTGTTAGTTATCCCTACAGGTTTATTTCCACTAATCTTGGCTTACATCATTGCTCTATTTATTATACCTGAAGAACATAAAGGGGATATCATCTGAGATTTCTAGTCCGTTTGATTCTGACAAAAGGAAACATAGATAGCAATCGCTTGTGAGTGCTTCTTTTTTTTCTTGAAAATAAAGCCAATTATCGCTACCATAAGAGATAATTGGACATCATTTCCAAACTCCAATAATCTATAGAATGACTTTAGGAGAGAAAACGATGAATCGGAAAGATACCGCAAAAAAGCTACAATATTTACTCATTATTCTTCTATTCTTATCTACGATAACGGTTATTGTATTTGGAAATATTTATTTTGAACAAAGGAATAAAAATCAAGCCATAGCAGCAAATATTGAGCCTAAAACGAATGGAGATCAAGGGCGAAATAAAGATCAAGGATCTAATGAGGAAAATTCAAAGTCGGATGTAGCAAATCTAAAACTTCTTGAATCTTTAGTGAGCGAATCAAAACAATATGGTTCAGCTCGAATTTCGGTTTTGGGAAGTAGTATATCAGAAAAATCACCAATTCCAAAAGAGAAATTATGGGTCTCGTTATTACAAAATGATCTTCAAACGAATGTCAAGGGTTTAGAACAACTGAGTTATATGTTGACCGATTATGATTCTCTTACCACATCAGAGATTTTAGAATAGAATAAGGCAGAGGAAGTGAGCCAACAAGTTCCGACGGTAATCCTTTTTGAAACAGGTGTATTGAATGATTATCGCAAAAATATTCCAATTGAGACTACACTAGCAAACTTAGAAAAAATCATGGAGCAGTTTCAAGAAAAATCAGCAAATGCCAAAATCATCCTCCTTTCTCCAAACCGTACGACAGAAATGGGTAGTAACTCCTTAGGTTTAAAACCGAAAGATTATTTACAACGATCAAAAGAATTTATTCATTCAAAAGGTTGGGATTTTATTGATATCTATGAAGGATTTGAAAAACTAAGACTAGAAGATGGTCGAGCTTTAACTCAGGTTCTCTTAAAGAACGGATATAATCCCAATGAAATAGGCAACCAATATATTTTTCAAACAGTGAAAAAGTATTTTATGGAAGAATAAACATTCTTTAAAGGAGGAAGATCATCTTGAAAATAGGTGTAATAGGCTTAGGTGACATTGCAGAAAAGGCATATCTGCCCGTTATAAGCACGATTAAAGGGATTGATATTGTATTTGTAACGAGAAATAATGAAAGATTAAACTTTTTAGCAGATAAATACCGAGTTACTCACCGATTAAATCATGTAGATGAACTCATTGATCGAAATGTAGATGCTGCCTTTGTTCATTCAGCAACAGAAGCACATGTGCCGATTATTGAGAAATTATTAAAAAATAAAATACATGTTTACGTGGACAAACCGATTTCTTATTCAATGAAAGAAACAAGGGAAATTATTCAACTGGCTAAAGACCAAAATGTAAAATTCATGGTGGGGTTTAATCGTCGTTACGCCCCAATGTACAAGAATTTACAAACGATTCAAGGCCCAAAAATCATTATTATGCAAAAAAACAGGGTAAATAAGATGAAAGAAATACGAGAGGTTATTTATGATGATTTTATTCATGTTGTTGATACCCTAAGATTTTTATCAGGAGATAAGATTGAGGAAATTGATGTCGATTCTTTCATTCAGGATGGGAAGTTACATCAACTTGTTGTAAAGTTTAAAGGGAAAGATTTTACATCAATTGGAATGACAAACCGTGACCATGGGGTTAATGAAGAGGTACTTGAATATATCGTTCCTAAAAAGAAATGGGTGGTTAGAAACTTATTAGAAACCATTCAATACGAGAATGGAGAAGAGAAAAGATTTTTTGGGAATGATTGGGAACCAACGTTATATCGAAGAGGATTTATCGATATCATCAATGAATTTATCGATATTATTCGAGAAGATCGATCAACAACAGAAATGATGGATGATGCTTTGAAAACTCATGAAATATGTGAAATGATTATTGAGAATATTTGACATTAAAACCGAATGCATAAGAATATTGTATATGAAATAAAACTAGAACAGGGGAGAGAAAAATCTCCTCTTTTTGATGATTACAGAAAAATTTTTTTTATTTACAAGTGGTATAGACATCTAGTTATCTTAATGATAAGATAAATATAGAAAATTAAAAGGAGTTTTAACAGCATGATTTCAAAAAAAAACCGCTTTATTATTGCAAATGTGACCATTTTCGAGGAAGAAGCGAAGATTGAAAAAGGATACATTCGAGTTGAAAATGGTAAAATATCGGAAATATGTAAGATGGATAACTTTCAAGATATAAATGGTATTGAAGTGATTCAGTTTCCAAATGAGTATAAATTGATTCCTGGAATGATCGACCTTCATATTCATGGTGCAGCAGGTGCAGATACAATGGATGCTACCATTGAAGCGATTGAAACGATTGCAAGTGCTTTGCCAAAGGAAGGTACAACCAGCTTCTTAGCTACGACGATTACAAAAGAGGAAGAAGAAATTGAACGAGCCCTGATCAATGTAGCTAATTATATGAAAAAAGAAAATAATGCGGGAAAAGCTGAGGTTTTAGGAGTTCATCTCGAAGGGCCGTTTATCTCAGTGAAAAGAGCAGGAGCACAACCTCCCCATGCCATTACTGAACCAGACATCAAACGATTTAAACAATGGCAGACTATATCAGAGAATCAGATTAAACTGGTAACTTTAGCCCCTGAAAGAGAGGGAGGATTAGAGCTAACTGCTTATTTGCGCGAAACAGGTGTTGTTGCTTCTATTGGACATTCTGATGCTAAATATGATGAAGCGGTAGAAGCAATCAAAGCGGGGGTTACTCATGCTACCCATCTATTTAACGGAATGCGTGGTCTACATCACCGCGAACCCGGGGTTGTTGGAGCAGTTTTATTACATGATCAAGTCAAAGCGGAACTGATTGTAGATGGGATTCACGTACGACCAGAAATGGTTAAATTGATTTTTCAACAAAAGGGAAAAGAAGGGATCGTACTCGTAACAGATGCGATGAGAGCAAAATGTTTAGGAAATGGTGTCTATCAATTAGGAGGGCAAGAAGTATTTGTTCGTGATCAACAGGCAACCTTAAAAGATGGCACATTAGCCGGGAGCATTTTAAAAATGAAGGATTCCATAAGAAATATGATGGAGTTTACGGATTGCACGTTGGAAGACATCATATATATGAGTTCAACGAATCCAGCAAAACAACTGAATGTATTTGATCGAAAAGGCAGTATTAAAGTTGGCAAGGATGCTGATCTCGTTGTGCTGGATGAAAACAATCAAGTCGTTATGACATTTTGTAGAGGCGAATTAGCATACAACCGGGAAGGAGGAAAAGGAATATGAAAATCATTGAGGTAGAAGATTACAAAGCATTGGCCAAAAAAGCATCCGAATGTGACTATTATTGCAGACGCAAAAGCAATGTCTGTCATTAAGAAAATGGAAAAGGTTGGTGTTTATGATCGATAAAAATTCTCCGTTACCCATCTATTATCAGCTTGAAGAAATCATTAAAGAAATGATTGAAAAGAAGGAATTAAAAGCGGGTGATTTAATTCCTTCAGAACGGGAGTTTTCCGAAAAATATGAAATAAGTAGAATGACAGTACGACAAGCTATCAATAGTCTTGTAAATGACGGTTATCTGATTCGTAAACAAGGCAAAGGCACCTATGTAGCAAGACAAAAAATTGAGCAAACATTAAAGGGATTAACAAGTTTTTCAGAGGATATGAAAACAAGAGGAATGGAGCCAAGTACAAAGTTAATAGATTTTAAGATCATTCCTAGTAGTCATGGGATTGCTAGTAAATTAGCAATTGAAGAAGGAACTCTCATCTTTGAAGTAAAACGAGTTCGTTTAGCAGATGGTATCCCGATGGCTTATGAGGTCTCATATTTACCAGTAGATCTAGTAAAAGGATTAAGTAAAGAAATCGTTAACGGATCTTTGTATGAATATATTGAAAATACCTTAAAAATGAAGATTGGCCATGGAACCCAAATCCTTGAGGCGTCAATAGCTAGAAAAACCGAAAGTGAAATATTAGATATTCACGAGGGAGCCCCTGTATTATTGATTCAAAGATACAGCTATCTTGAAGATGGAAAGCCATTAGAAGTAGTTAAATCTATCTATCGTGCCGATCGATACAAATTTATCATTGATATGCCGAGGGTAAAATGATGGGTGAAAAGAAAACGATTACAGAACAGACTAACCAGAAAAGTTTAAGAATTGATGAAATGAGTTCTTTGGAGATTATTACTCTAATGGCAGAAGAAGATAAAAAAATTTATCTTGCCATAGAAAAAACCCTTCCAACAGTTGCAAAAGCTGTTGATGCGATCGTTGACCGTTGGCAAAAAGGGGGAAGATGCTTTGTTGTTGGGGCTGGAACGAGTGGACGACTTGGAGTTCTTGATGCAGTTGAGTTAATCCCAACTTTCTCAATTGAATCGGGAAGATGGATAGGGCTCATTGCTGGAGGATATGAAGCCATGTGGAATCCTTTAGAGGGAAATGAAGACGATGAAAAACAGGTGATTGAAGAATTACAAAAAAACTTGCTTTCAGCAAACGACGTAATTATTGGAGTAAGTGCTAGTGGCTCTACACCATATGTTCTCTCCGCCCTTACATTTGGTAATAATATTGGGGCATTAACAATTTCAATTAGTAATAATGAAAGGACTAAAGCTTCAAAAATGAGTAAGTTTGGAATCGAAGCAATTGTTGGTCCAGAAGTGATTCGAGGTTCAACAAGATTAAAGGCTGGAACAGCTCAAAAAATGATTTTAAATATGCTTTCTACTGCTACAATGGTTCGTTTAGGTAAGGTTTATCAGAATCAAATGGTAGATATGCAGTTAATAAATAAGAAACTGGTAAAAAGAGCAATATCCACTTTAATTGAATTGACGAATTTATCAGAAGTTCAAGCAAAAGATTTATTTGAACAAAGTGAAAATGATTTAAAAACGGCAATATTTGTCGCTTTAACCCAAGGTACTAAGGAACAAGCTAAATATTATTTAAGTCAAGCGAATGGAAGATTGAAAGAAGCGATTTATCGCTTTTTCAATAAAAAATAAACAAAAGAAAGGGGTATTATTATGTTAGGTTTTTTACAACGAATTGGTAAAGCATTAATGCTCCCAATTGCTGTTTTGCCTGCAGCAGGTTTATTGTTACGTTTAGGACAACCGGATTTATTAAATATTCCTTTTATTGCAGCTGCAGGAGATGCCGTATTTTCCAATTTAGCATTGCTTTTTGCAATCGGTGTTGCGGTAGGATTATCAAAGGATGGGAATGGTTCAGCAGGTTTAGCAGGGGCGGTCGGCTATTTTGTTTTAACTAAAGGTGCCACTGCCATCAACGAAGAGATCAATATGGCGGTTTTAGGTGGAATTATTGCTGGTATTGTTGCAGGTCTTTTATATAATCGTTATCATGATGTGAAATTGCCTGATTGGTTAGGGTTTTTTGGAGGTAAACGATTTGTCCCAATTATCACATCCTTTGCTATGTTAGTTCTAGCAGGTATCTTTGGATATATTTGGCCAGGAATACAACATGGGATCAATTCTGTAGGAGAATGGATTGTAGGAGCAGGAGCATTAGGGGTGGGAATTTTTGGTTTCTTAAATCGTTTGTTAATACCTGTAGGATTACACCATGTTCTTAATAGTTTAGTTTGGTTTGTATTCGGTGAGTATGGAGGCAAAACAGGTGACCTAAATCGGTTCTTTGCTGGAGACCCTTCCGCCGGTATCTTTATGGCAGGATTTTTCCCAGTCATGATGTTTGGACTCCCTGCTGCAGCGCTTGCTATGATTGCTACTGCTAAAAAACATCGACGTAAAGCAGTTGCTGGGATGTTAATTGGGGTTGCCTTAACTTCATTTTTAACAGGTATTACCGAACCAATTGAATTTGCTTTCATGTTTTTATCACCAATTTTATATTTTGTTCACGCTGTTCTAACAGGTATTTCAATGGCTACCGCTTACTTGCTAGGAATTCATCATGGTTTTACATTCTCGGCTGGTGCCATTGACTTCTTCTTAAATCTTGGATTAGCTACAAGGCCATGGTTACTTTTTGCTTTTGGATTGGTTTATGGTCTAATCTATTTCGTTATTTTCTATTTCTTAATCAAGGTGATGGACTTGAAAACACCTGGTCGCGAAGATGAAGAACTGCAAGATACGAATTCATCGACAGGATCAAAGAAATATGAGGATTTGGCAGTGAAATACTACGAAGCGTTAGGTGGAAAAGATAATATTGTCCATTTAGATAATTGTGTGACTCGTTTACGTCTTAGAATTAAAGATATTACAAAAGTAGATGATGATGGATTAAAAAGGCTTGGGAGTAAAGGAGTTATAAAGCTAAGTTCTACGGAAATTCAAGTTATTGTGGGTACAGATGTAGAGTTTTTAGCAAATGCCATGAGAATGATGTAATGGAGGATAAAAAATGAAAAGATTATTAGATTGTACTGCATCAGATTTTAAAAAGATGAAAGGACAAGATCTTAAACAAGCGATAAAAGCTTCAGAAGGTCGTGTTATTGTTTCCGAGGTTATCGGTACCGTACAACCGTTGTATCCAAGTGTAACCAATGTTGAAATCGCTGCAGCTTTTGGCGCGGACATGATATTACTAAATCTCTTCAATGTTTTCCGACCATCGATTCAAGGTTTCGCAGTAGATAATCCATCAGCTATAATCCAAAAATTAAAAGAATTAATTGGCCGACCTGTGGGATTAAATTTAGAACCTGTAGATCCAAAAGCAAAACAATTGGAACAACTTATCGAATTACCTGAAGGTAGAATTGCTTCGGAAAAAACGTTACTGGAAGCTAAGCACTTAGGTTTTGATTTCGTTTGTTTAACGGGTAATCCAAAAACAGGGGTAACCAATCTTGAAATAAAGAAGGCGATTGAAACTGCTAGACACGTTTTTGGCAAGGATGGTTTGATTATAGCAGGAAAGATGCATGGAGCTGGGGTTGAGGGAGAAACAGGAGAAGAGATCGTAAAAGAAGAAGATATTCAGGGTTTTATTGAAGCTGGTGCAGATATTATTTTATTACCTTCACCTGGAACAGTTCCGGGTATTACGATAGAGTCATCGCAAAGATTAATAAGATTTATACACAAAAACGGCGCCCTAGCATTGTTAACAATAGGAACAAGTCAAGAAGGAGCTGATGAGGCAACAATTCGGCAAATTGCCTTAAATAGCAAAATGGCTGGTGCTGATCTTTATCATATAGGTGATGCAGGGTACGCGGGAATCGCCATTCCTGAAAATATCATGAATTATTCTATTGCAGTCAGAGGAAAGCGCCATACATATGTAAGGATGGCCTCTTCCGTTCTTCGTTAGGAGGAAAAGTGGTTAAAATCATTAGTCTGCTTCCAATCTATTAGAATGGGACTAGACCAAAAGGTAGATATTGGCATCCTTCGGGGTGCTTTTTTATGTTTTGATACAAACCCCAATTAGGTATGAGTAAAATTATTGTGGGAGAAAAAATAACCTCTTCATCCAGATAACGGAATTTCTGTTGTCTGGATGAGGAGGACACTAAGCGTAAGCAC